>JAITKK010000072.1 GCA_031278475.1 Deltaproteobacteria bacterium | reverse complement strand
GGAAGGATCAGGGGCAGAACCAGGGGCCGGAGCAAGACTGACGGGAACCTTTACGGGGAAGCGGACACCTGTAGAACGCTTATCCACAGCCATTGTGGCTCAAAGCACCCCACAAAATATAATCACGCAACAAAACGCCACTTTCTAAATCCAATCGAGCCACGCCATTAGTATCCTTATCTTAGGAGAAATCGAAGGCATGCCATACGTCAGGTGCCTGTGGCGGTATTCAAGTTGGGATTGCAAAATTATAGTTGCGATTAAGGACAAGCTCCATTTTGTGGTCCTGTTGGCGGGAGTGTTGGCTGTGTATTGGCTGTTTATTGGCTGTTTATTGGCTGAAGCGTTGGTTGTGGTGTTGGCTCGAAGCCTCCCTTCCAACAACTTACAAAGCATTATTTGACTTCAATCAAGCCGCAAACATACCGCAATCATACCTCAATCATACTTCAATCAAACCGCAATCAAACCGCAATCAAACAGCGATCAAACCGCAATCAAAATGCGATTACGGTCAGGCGTATTGTCACAAAGTTATTATAACAATTCCTAACATGATTTCTTAATTTGATTGCAATACGGACTTTTGGCAGGTAGCTTGCGGCTTTTGGCGGGAAGCTTGGAGGATTTTTGCGGGCAGCTTAGGGACTTTTATGTGGGTTTGTTGTGGGTTTGTTGTGGGTTTGGATGGGGCAATCGATGCTGCAATCAATGCGAATTATAAGTTTGCCTTATGCGGCGGGGAACTTAAAGCGGCTTATGGGCAGTGGGTTCTGCGGGTGTTGTCGAATCCCGGCAGCAGGGCCAATGGTATTTGCTCAGTCGGGTTCCTCAGGCACGGGCTTTGAGCCATCTATGGGATAGGTGAAGGGGTTTACCTCCTCCGCCAGCAAAAGATCCACAAGATCCTCCGGGATGACGGACTCATCGAACTCCATGTCCTGGAAGAGCTCGCGGTAGAGATCCACCTGTTCGTCAAATGGCTGGTTGGAGTCCAGTATGAGCCAGGTCTCGCCCCGGAGCGAGCACCTGCCCGGGTTTAGCTTGAGCCCGGCATAGAAGAGCTTGCCTTTGGAGACCCTTATCCCCAGGGACTTCGCGAGCTTCTCGAGGCGGACCAGGGTTTCCTTCTCCCAGTTGATGCGCTCGGTCTTCTTTGGCCCGAATGGGATTACCATGTGTCACCTTGCGTGCGGTATGCCTTTGGCCCGCTCTCGTACTGGTCTCCGCCTCTTAGGTCGTGGATGACGACCGCCGGGAAAGCGCTCACCGATATCCTCAAGAGGGCCTCCGGCCCCAGCTCGGGGAAGGCCAGGACCTCTACTCGGCCAATCCTTTCGCTATACAGGGCACCCGCCCCGCCAATGGCCGCCAGATACACCGCACCGTAGCGAAAGAGCGCGTCCCTCACCCCTTGCGAGCGGCGGCCCTTCCCAACGAGCACCTTGACGCCCCTTTCCAGAAACGGAAGGGTCATGGGGTCCATGCGCCCTGCCGTGGTGGGCCCGGCCGAGCCGATAATCCTCCCGGGCGGCGCGGGGGAGGGGCCCATGTAGAATATGGCCTGGCCAACGGGATCGAAAGGCAGCGGCTCGCCCCGGTCCATCATGGCGAGAAGCCTAAGGTGCGCTTGGTCCCGGGCGACTATCAGCTCCCCCTCCAGCTCCAGGGAGTCCCCGGAGCTAAGAGCCTCCAGCGCCCTGTCTTCCGGGCCGAGAGGGAGCCTTAGCGTAAAGGGCTTCTCCTGGCGGGGTTCGATGGGCGCTTGGGCTTCTTCGGGCATGCATCCTCTCTGGGGCAAGCTAAGGACGGGATAGGTCGCCCCGGTGGTGGCCGTAGGCCACCACCGGGGTGGGACACGTTTTCCCCAAGTTCCGGCCACTAGTTCTGGCCCCTAATTCTGGCCACTAATTCTGGCCCCTGGGTCCTTTGGGCCTCTGATTCCTTTGGGCCTCTGTTCCTTTGGGCCTCTGTTCCTTCTGGCCACTAGTTCTGGCCCCTGGTTCCTTTGGGCCTCTGGTTCCTTTGGGCCTCTGTTCCTTCTGGCCACTGGTTCTGACCCTTGGTTCCTTTGGGCCCCTGGTTCCTTCTGGCCCCTAATTATGGCCCATGGTTCCTTTTGGCCCCTAGTTCTTCTGCGCCTGCTTCAGGTAGTACTGGCAGAACTCCTTGTCGTGGACCATGATGTGATCCTTGAGCCAGTTCACGACCAGGGAGTTAATGGCCAGCACGACGGAGAGCTTCTCGCCGCTGGCCTTGAACTCCTCGTAGAGTTTCTTGTACTTGTTGACAAAATCGACGTGGAGGTTGTGGTGGAAGGCGGACTTGGGGTACTGGGACCTGCGCTGCAGGGCCTCCTCGTCCGTGAAGTGGCGCACCACGTAGTTCTTAAGGAACTCCAGCGTCTCGGGGATCCTCTGTTGCTGGCTCCTGTCAAGAAGTTTCTCCGCCTGCACGAAGAGCTCCTTGTGCTGTTCGTCTATCTTTGGCACGCCCATCTCGAGACTCTTTGTCCATAGCATGATATTCTACCTCGCTCATTTTCGTTTGGCATTATGTGTGGCAACAGGGCCGTAATTTACTGTATGCGAGCGTAAGGGCTCCCACTTTCTTGCACAGGGAAGCCGCCTGAGGGCGGCTCCGCCTTGACCGCTGTCAAGGCGCTGGGGGCCTTTTGGCCAGATTACAACAGCTGAGGGAAATGGGCAAGCGTAAATAGGGGAATTACGCCTGTTTTGGGCCCATGGCGGTGGGCTGGGGAGGATATCGGGCGGTATTGGGGGCTTGATTCGGCGCATAGTGCGCCAAAGGCCCCCAGGGGCCGCTTTTAGCGGCCCTGGGGGCCTTTGGAAGGCAGGCGACCCTCTTCTGCGGGAGGCCCGAAGACCTTAGAACTTGGACAGGTAGTACATGTCCAGGGCCAGGAAGTTGAGCACGGCCATCACCTCGGACAGGGTCTTGCGGCCGTGGCCGAAGTTCCTGGTGAGCCCGAAGCCCTGGTTGCGGAACTCGTTTTGGAAGTTGAACTCGGTTAGTTGGTTCACCGTGCGGGCGATTTTGTCAAGCTCCCACTCGTCTGGCGGGATGCTTGTCAGCACCAGGCGGTTGAACCTGTCCTGCTTGGTGAGGCTGGGGAGCGTCCTCTCGAGCCTTCCGTTGGGCAGCACCCAGGCATGCACCCCGCGGCCCACGAGCCCCCTTTCGTGAAGGATGGGGCCAATGTCCTGGTACTTGGTGTCGTCTTCCTCGTCTTCGGCAGGCATGGCCGCCATGGAGATTATCTCCGGGGCGTGCCGCTTTATCTGCTCCTTGGTCTCGCCGTTTAGGATGAGGATGAAGTCATGGCCTTCCTGGAGGGCCGCCTGGGCCTGGAAGCTGCCCAGGCCCTGGCGCAGGACGAAGACCGGCCTCAGTCTGTCGAGCAGGTGCCTGTTCCTGAGCGACCACTTCTTCAGCACCTCGGTCAGTTTGGGCTCGGGGCTGTCGTCACCCGGGGTCCCCCTGAAGGAGCCGTCCGTGACCGCGCCGTGGAAGTCCTCGGCCTTCAGGAACTCGGGCGGCAGCTGGGGTATGGCCTTGGGCTCGGCGAAGAGGGAGAAGCCCGCAAGGGAGTGGAAGTGCTCCACCTTGAAGACCTTGCGCCTGATGGTCTCATAGCTTTTGGACATACAGAAGGGGCAGGAGATGCTCTCGGAGGAGTAGTGCCTGGCAACGTAGGGCACCACCACGGTCCTCCCGAAGAGCCTGTACTTGCTGCCGCCTTCGGCCGACACTAGGTCGGATGCCATCTGCCACATGGCGTTGAAGAAGATGATCGGGTCCACCCCGTCCAGCTGGCTGCGGATGTGGTTGTCCGTGGGTATCTTCCTGGGCAGCCCGTCGGGCCTGTCGCCGTAGGTCAGGGAGACGAAGAAGGTGTTCATGTCGTCGTCCTTGAAGCCAGGGAGCGTCAGGAGGAACTTCCTAAGGGACGCGGAGCGGGAAAAGAAGGCGGCAAGGGCGGTCATCCCCAGCTGGGGGATGGTGTACATCGTATTCTTCCCGGTGCGCTTGTCCGGGATCTTTTTCATGAAGTCCAGGACGAACAAGGTGTATTTGCTGAGTTTGTTCATATGACGGTTTTAGTTGAAGGGGTGCTTAGGGCCCTGTGCCGACCCTGTTGGCTTTGGTCCTGATGACTTTCGAGAGGGGGTAGCCAGCGACCGGAGGCAGGCACTTCGACCAGGCGGGGCGGCCCCGCCGCCCCGCCTGTGGGCGTGCCGTTAAGCGTTCCATTGGGGGGGGCCGTGCCCGTGCGTAAGCGGCAGAAGGGCGCAGAACCCTGGCTCCCTGCCTGGCTAGGGGCCAGGGGAGCCCCCCATGGGGGGCATCCGTTCGAGAATGCCTTGCGGCTCGAACTTGCCTTGCGGCTGGCCTTGGGGGCCAAGGACGAGGGCGCCTCTCCCGGACGGGCTCGGGTGCTCGGCCCTTCCCCACGGCAGCCCCGCTAGTGCTCGGGCTCTTGGCTTCGGAAGGGAGGATCGAAACTTGTCAAATCATTTATAAACCTTGGTATGTTTCTCATAATGGACGCAAAAAATCAAGCCTTTTTTTGGCTCTTGGCCATTTTGGATCATGTAAAACAAGGCACTACGGCATAAAAGCGGGTTTGGGCCCAATGGCTGCCAACCCGGAAGTCCGCACTGGGGGCCGGGCTTATGTTCCACCTTGGCCATTTTCGGCCCCAAGGCCTCCGAAGGCGTAGGCAAGGCTGGGCCCTAAAGGCCGTGTGGCAGGGCTTCCGCCCTGCCACACGCACTCCCGATATAGCCCCCAACCAAGAGCCCTTCGCACGATCCCCGGACAGGGCGCGGGACATCGTGCCATCGGGCAACAAGGGCAGGTTCCATGAATCACAGGTTTTTGCCGTTGCGGTTTTTTATACCGGGTAAAACCGCATTGAGCGTTATCAAAGAGGCGGCATAGGCGCATCCTGCCGTGTGAAAGAGGCATGCATGCGTTATTCGGACGCGACCTTGGCCCATCATTGCGCCCAACCCTGCGCCCTACCTTAATTGCCCGGGCATCCCCCTACTCTTACTCCCTCTTGTTTTCTTCCTTGACACCCTAACGGCCCTTTGC
>JAITKK010000037.1 GCA_031278475.1 Deltaproteobacteria bacterium | reverse complement strand
TCCGACAGGAAGTCGGACAGGCCCTTGTCGGTCAAGGGGTGCGCCGCCAGCTGCTTTATGACCTTGAAGGGTATGGTGCTTATGTCGGCCCCTGCGAGAGCCGCCCTCAGGACGTGCTGGGGGTGCCTGATGCTCGCGACGATTATCTCGGTTTCGAATGCGTAGTTGTTGTAGATGGCTATGATTTCGTCCACCAGCTGCATGCCGTCCTGGCCGATGTCGTCCAGGCGGCCCACGAAGGGGCTCACGTAGGCGGCCCCGGCCTTGGCTGCCAAGAGCGCCTGGAGCGGGGAGAACACCAGGGTCAGGTTCACCTTGATTCCCTCGGCTGAGAGGGCCTTGGTGGCCTCCAGGCCCTCCATGGTGAGCGGGAGCTTCACCGCCACGTTGTGGGCTATGGCGGAGAGCTTCTTGCCCTCGGCGATCATCCCCTGGGTGTCCTGGGCTATGACCTCGGCCGATACCGGCCCGTCGGTTATGAGGCAGATCTCCTTGATCCTCGCGCCCTGGTCGGCTATCCCCTCCTTCGCCATGAGGCTGGGGTTGGTGGTGACCCCGTCCAGGAAGCCGAAGACCGCCGCCGCCTTGATTTCTTCCAGGTTGGCAGTGTCTATGAAGAATTTCATCGCAGATCCTTTCATGGGGGGCCCGGGGAAGGGTGCCCTGGCCGGCCGGAAGGCCCTTTGGGTGGCTTGGGGGAGGCCTCAGGACGTGGCTTGGGCGCCCTTGTGGCCCTGGCTATGCTGTGGAGATCACCATAAATGTAACGCGGGGGGCCCAAGCTGTCAAGCCCCTGTAGGCCGAAAAGCCAATAGTTCCGGGCCTTTGTGGGTTTTTTGAAGTGTTATGCCGTCTTTTGGAGAGTTGTTGAATTTTCTGCCATTAAAAGCAAAATAAGCCAAAAAATCGCCAAGCTTAAGCGCATTTCATCAATAAGCAAATTTTTTTACATTTTAAATATGAAATTTATCATATAGGCTCCCAAAAGTTAGCTAAAAAGCCGTAAAACAATGATTTGCGAGGATTCTTTGCCAATTTTCCGGAAAAATCAAAAAAATTTTAGTATTTACCAAATTAATATGTTATAATAGTCGAGTATGCATCTTAATATCATCGAGCTTTAATGTTTGAGTAGTAAAATCATATTTTATCGATATTATTAAATCTTATAATGTATAATATAGTATAAATTATATAATTATCTAAATATTTTATGTTCCACAAGTTTCCAATTCCGGCAACTTCCGGGCCGGGGCAGGCAGGGCCAAGGCCCTCTTCCCCATGGCCCCGGACGGCAAGACCATTTAAGGCATTTCTAGCACTCGCAGGGCTCAAGGGATCCCCCATGGGCCGCCCCGCAGGGGCGGCCAAGGAGGCGCATATGGGCAAGACGCGCGGTTCATGGCCAAGCTCCCAGGACATCGGGCTGTTAGGGTCGCTCCTACTGGCGGTGTCGCTCATCCTCGCACTCGTGCTCGCAATCGTCCTCATCCCGGGTAAGGCGGCGGCGGACGAGGAGGCGGCATCCACGCAATGGGCCCCGCCCTACCAGGCGGATCCCCTCAACCCGTTCTTGGGGACGTACATCGGCGCCTACCTGTCAAAGGAAGGCGCCCATTCGCCCAACGACAACGATATCGCCATAAACGAGGCGAGCGTGGGGGTGGAAATCGAAGGGGCCTTCCACGCGAACGTATACGGCGGCTTCGATCCGGAAGGCTTGGGCGCCTCCGGCAACAAGGTGACCGTGGCGAGCGTTGGTTACGTGGCGGTCTTGGGGAACGGCGATTTCCCGGCCGACATAGCGGGGCTCGCGGACGGCACCGTCCGCTCCGGGCATGTTTTGGGCGGGGCGAGCATGGGGGGCGACGCCTCGTCCAACATAGTGGTCCTTGGGGCCAAGACGGTCGAAAATGTTGCCACGGAGGGCACGCCATCGACCGTCGAGGGCGAAGAGGCGGAGGCCACCGGCGGGGGCTATTCGGCTACCATACACGGGAACGTCCTGGGCGGCCTTTCCGCGAACGCGGAATACATCCCGAAGCCGGCCGCAACCGAAAGCCAAGAGGGCGACGGCGGGGTGGATGAGGCCGCCCCCAAAAGCGGCGTCGCCTCCCTCAACCAGGTAAGGTTGGAGAAGGGCGAGGTGCTGGGGCTAATCGCGGGCGGCGGGGGCGTCAGGGCGGATGTGGGCTCCAACCAGGTGACCGTGCTGTCGGAGGGTGTCGCCCACGGCGACGTGTTCGGGGGATTCGCGCGCATCGAGGGCGATGCCTTGGGGAACATCGTAGTCATCCAAGGGAAGGCCCTGTCCTACGTGTACGGCGGCGTCGTTGACAAGGGGGTCGCGCAGGCGAACCAGGTCCAGCTCCAGGGCGCGACCGTCGAGGCGGGCGGGGCCATCCCGGGGCTCGCGCCCGAGTACATAGTCGCGGGCGGCAAGAGCTTCGCGGGCGACGCGGTCTCCAACTCGGTGACCGTTACCGGGGCGACCTCCGTCACGGGGGTGAGGGGCGTCATCGGGGGCGAGGTTGAGGGCAGGGGCAACGCTACCGGGAACAACGTATACGTAAGCCTGGCGGACTCTTACGTCCTATCTTCGGACGTCTATGGCGGCTCCCTGCTCCTGAAAGGCGAGCGCGGGGGGGATGCCATCGATGCCGGCGAGGGTGAGGGTTCCCCCCAAGCCGCGGAAGATGCCGAACCCGCCTCCGGCGAGACCGCCGCGGCGGCCCTCGACACGTTGTCCGGCAACTCCGTGAGGGTGGTCATGACCCAGGTCGGCTCGGACCTCTTCGGCGCCTATGCCGAGGGCGACAAGGCCAAGGCCCAGGGGAACTCGGTCTCGTTGGAGGGGGTGACCCTCTCCCAGGATTCCCGGGTTTACGGGGCCTATCTCGCGGGCGGGGGCGAGGCCTCCGGCAATTCCGTGGCGTTTTCCGGGAAGGGCTCCATCGCGGGCGGCATCTACGGCGGCATCGTCCTCGGCGAGGGGAAGGCCCAAGGCAACCAGGTCTCCTTCGCGGGGGAGAGCCGCTTCGTCTCCGACACGAGGGTTTACGGCGGCCATGCCGAAGGCGGCGCGACAGGGAACCTTGTCTCCTTTTCCGGTAACGTCGTGATCGAAAACAACGCCTCGGTCTCGCTCTACGGCGGGTTCGCGCAGGCCCCCCAGGACGGCCAGGAAGCGGGCGATGGCTTCACCGGGAACACCCTGGAACTCAGGGACGTAAGCGGGAGCCCGTCCTTTGACACCATCTCCAACTTCGAGTACTACGGCTTTTACCTAAGCGACCCGTCGACTGCGGTCCCAGTCATCCGCGCGGCCAGCCTCGGGCTGGGCGACGGCGCCAACCCCTCCAGGCTTTCCGAGCTCCGGATCGGCGGGGGAGGGCTATTGGCCCCGGGCTCCAAGATAACCCTCATCGAGTCGGCCGCCACCACGGGCGGCTTCGCCCCGACCACCATAAGGGGCCACCAGGGCGGGCTGATGGAATACGACATCCTGGTGGGGCTCGAGGGCGACGATCTGGTCGCGAGCATCCAAGGGGCCGAGCCCAACCCGCAGCTCAAATCCGTGGCCGAGGCCCCCTTGGCCGCGGCATCGTTGGTATCGGTGGGTGCCGACCTCACCGCGACCGAAGGGGTGAACGCCGCGACCATCAGCACCAGGGGCTACGACGACATGGCCGCCTTCTCGGTCATGGGGGGCTCCAACGTCAAGACGGAGACCGGCTCCCACGTGAAGGTGAGCGGCATGGCCGTTGAGCTGGGCGTCGCCAAGGGCTTCGAGATAGGGGGCGGCAGGCTGGTCCTGGGCGTATTCGGCGAGATGGGAAGGGGCTCCTACGACACCTACAACAGCTTCGCCAACGCCTCGGATGTCTCGGGCTACGGGAAGCTGTCCTACGCGGGGGGCGGCATCCTCGCGAGGGCCGACCTGGGGCCGGATCAGGCGAGCAGGCCCTACCTTGAGGCCTCGTTCAGGATGGGCAAGGCCAAGAGCGACTTCAGCACGGCCGATATCTCCAACTACCAGGGCGAAAAACTGGAGACGAAGCAGGACGGCGCCTATTACGGCGCGCACCTCGGCGTCGGCTACGTCATGACCGAGGGGAGGGATCATTACGAGCTGGATCTCTCGGCCAAGTACCTCTTCGCCCATCTGGATGGGGACGAGCTCATGCTCCAGGGGCTCCCCCTGTCGCTCTCCGACGTTAGCTCCCACAGGCTCAGGGCCGGGGGGCGGCTTTCCTACCCCATCACCCGCTACATGCGGCCCTATTTCGGGGCCTACTACGAACACGAGTTCCAGGGCGACTCCGAGGTCACCTTGGCCGGCATGAGCGTGCCCCAGCCCACCATCAAGGGCGCGACAGGCATCGGCGAGCTGGGGATAAGCTTCGCGGACGACCACATGCCGCTGAAGCTTGACATCGGCCTCCAGGCCTATACCGGCCGGAAGCAGGGCATAGGCGGGAGCGTCAAGGTGAACCTGGCGTTCTAGGCGCCCTGGGGCCAAAGGCCCTCTCGCATATTGAGACCGCAATCGTGCCAGGAAGGCCCGCTTGCCGCCCCACGGTACCACACAGTGCCATCGGAGGCCGCAGCCGGGCCTTCTTTTCTTGCACGGTCTTAACTTGGCACGAGGTTCATGCAGGCAACCGGCCATTCCTTGCCAGGGGTTTCGATAGTGGGCGCAGGGCAAGAGCCGGGGCACAAGCCGGCAACTTGGCAAAGGGGCATGCCGCGGATGGCTCGCACACGCCACAGGCACGGCTTGCCCCGCTGCCGCGACGAGGGGCGCTTGGGTGGGAACCCGCAGGCCCAGCCGGAAAACGCCGGACGCCCGCAGGGCGACTGTGGGAAAGGATGGGTTGGGGGGACCGACCCGACGATAATGGTGAATACTTAAAATGCCATATTACGGATTCGCTTTGCTGCCAAAGGCCCCGCTCATTGGATACTTTTTACGCGGGAAGGGTAAAAAACTTGCGCCTTGGGCCTGTCCGCAAGACCCGCAGTGTTGGAAATATCGTGCCCAAGGATTTTTTTGCTGATTACTATTTAGCATATTTTAATATATAATTTTTTAACTTTTAACATATAACTTATAATATGATATATTAAAATGCGCTGGCAATGGGATAAATCTCCAAGCCCAAGACCCAAGCCCGATGCGGCTTCTGTCAAAGCATTATTGCAAGGTTTTTACAAATCCCTTGCCCGGGCCTCCGCCCAAGCCAGAACGCATGCCAGAGCGCAAGCCCGAACGCAAGCCCGAACGCAACCTGAATATCTTGGCATAACACGCACGAATAAAGTCGAATACCCCATATGCCCAGCGCATTGGCGCTTTTTTTTATTCCATGATTTGTGGCTATGTTAGGCCGTTTCCGACCATTCCGTTGTTATCCGGGCTCCCTTGGGGTGCGGAATCAACCCCTTGACCAGGGCGCAAGCAATCAAAGCCTGCCTTGGGAAAGCCTTATGCCTTTGGGCCCTTGGCAAAAGCCCCCGCATGGCACAGGAATTGCTCATATATCCCTTGATGTTTGAACGGCCCGACGCCGGGCAGGCCTTTGGCGGGCCTTTCGCCTTTTTGCGGAATGGTCTTTTTTTGCTATGATGTCCTGGGGTCTCGCAGGACTTAGGCGAGCCCTTGGGCAATCCCTTAGGCGGGAGCGCCCGTTTGCGCCAGCCCATGCCCCTATGACCACCACCCACCCACAATGACAGACAAAGACAGCACAGAGGCCGGGCCCCGCACCGGGGTTGTCGGCTACATACTGCGCCACAAGGTGATCTTCTGCGTCGTGGCCCTGTTCATCGCGCTCACCGCGGTGAGGCTCTCGGGGCTCGCAAGCATCGGGCCCGGCTACCCGGGCTTCGGGGCGAAGGAGCCCATCTACGTGGAGCTGGCGGACGCCTCCCACGGGACCATGCGCAACCTGTCCCGCTACTACGGGACCCTCTACGCCCCCAACCGCTTCCAGCTCTCGGCCAAGGTGGGCGGCGAGGTTTTGGAGATCCTGAAGGACATAGGCGACAGGCTGGAGAGCGGGGAGCTCGTGGCCGTCCTTGACGACGAGGAGTACGGGCTCGCAAAGGAGAGGGCCGCTTTGAGCGTGGGGCTTGCCGAGGCCCAGCTGGCCGAGGCCAAGGCCAACCTGGAGCTCGCCAAGAACGACATGGCCAGGCAGTCCAACCTGTCCAAAAAGAGCATAGTGACCCAGTCCGAGTACGAGGCCGCCGAAAACCGCCTGCTCCAGGCCGAGGCCAGGCTAAATGTCGCGGCCAGCCAGCTGCAGTCGGCCATCAACCAACTGGCCGACGCGGAGCTCAGGCTGTCCTACACGAAGGTCAAGGCCAGCTGGCCAGAGGACGCCGAAGGCGGCTACCGCTACGTGGGCCAGCGGCTGGTGGACACCGGGACCCTGGTGGTCGCGAACACGCCGATACTCGAGCTGGTGTCGCTCGATCCGCTCTTGGTCGTGGTCGAGGTCATGGAGAAGGACTACCCCAAGATAAGCGTGGGGATGGAGGCGGCCCTCGCGGCCGAGGCCTACCCGGGCGAGAGCTTCAGCGGCAGGGTGGCAAGGGTCGCGCCCGTGTTGTCGGCGGACTCCCGGCAGGCCAGGGTCGAGCTCGAGGTGAAAAACCCCGGGCTCAGGCTCAAACCTGGCATGTTCGCCGAGGTGGTCTTCGTGTTCGAGGAAAAGCAGGGCGTCTGGTCGGTCGCCCAGGACGTGCCGTTCAGGCGCCATGACGGCTACGTGATTTTCGTTGCGGACCCGGCCACCATGACCGTGGAGGAGAGGCCTGTCACCCTGGGGCTCGTGGAGGGCGACAGGGTGGAGCTGGTAGGTTCCGCCCCCATAGACGGGCCGGTGGTGGTCCTGGGGCAGCACCTCCTGACCGACGGGCAGGCCTACAGGCTGCCCGGGGACATGAGCCTGAACCAGGTGCAGCCCGCGGCGGGGAGGCCACAGGCCCGCCCGGCCAAGGGCGGGGGGGTGACCTAGGTGAGCATATCGGCAGCCGCGGTCAAGAGGCCGGTGTTCACGGCCATGGCCATACTGATTGTGCTGGTGCTGGGGGCGTTCTCGCTAACGAGGCTGCCGCTCGACCTCATGCCCGAGCTCACGTTGCCCATAATATCCGTGCGCACCAACTACGAGAACGCCGCGCCCGGCGACATCGAGGAGCAGATAACCAAGCCCCTGGAGAGGGTCCTGGTGGCGGTGCCGGGCACCAAGGAGCTCACCTCGATCTCGGCCGAGGGCAACAGCAGCATCTTCATAGAGTTCAACTGGGGCACCAACCTGGACGAGGCCTCAAACGACATAAGGGACCGCATAGACCGGGTGGTAAGCAGGCTCCCGGAGGATGTGGACAGGCCCCAGATCCAGAAGTTCGACATAGCCTCCAGGCCCATAATGCTCCTGGGCGTTGCGTCCAACTTCCACCCGGTGGATTTGCGGACCTACATAGAAGACGAGTTGAGCTACCGCCTGGAGCGGAGGCCGGGCGTGGCATCGGTCCAGGTCTTCGGCGGGCCTGAGAGGGAGTTCAGGGTAGAGCTGGAGCAGTCCAAGGTCAAGGCCCTGGGGCTCGACCTGGCGGACCTTGTGGGGCTCATAAGCAACGAGAACATCACCGAGGCTGGGGGCGAGCTGGAGCGGGGCAGGCTATCGGTCGCCCTGAGGACCAAGGGCGAGTTTACCAGCCTGGACGACCTGGGGTCCATACTGGTATCCAGCCAGGCTGGCCAGAACCCGGTGTTCCTCCGGGACATCGCCAATATCTCCGACAGCTGGAAGAAGATACTGAGGATTACCAGGATCAACAGCCAGGACGGGCTGTTCATGGGCCTCTTCAAGCAGTCCGGCTCGAACACGGTGGAGGTGGCCGACAACGTCTACGGTTCCATAGAGGACATCAACCGGACGCTCCCCAACGTCAACATAACGCCCCTCAGGGACAGCTCCTTGTACATCCGCCAGTCCCTATCGACGGTTACCATATCGGCGGTCCTGGGGGGGCTTCTCGCGATCGCCGCCATCCTGTTCTTCCTCCAGAGCGTGCGCAGCACGCTTGTCCTCTCCCTCGCCATACCCATATCGGTCATAGCCACCTTCGTGTGCATGTACTTCGCGGGCTTCACCCTCAACGTGGTCACCATGGGCTCCCTTGCCCTGGGGGTGGGCATGCTCGTGGACAACTCCATAGTGGTCCTCGACAACATCTTCCGCCACAGGTCCAACGGCCTCCCGGCCTCCAAGGCGGCAACCGCGGGTGCCGACGAGGTGACCGGGGCCCTCATCGCGTCCACCCTCACGACCCTATCGGTCTTCACGCCATTGATTTTCCTGACCGGCATGGCGGGCGTACTCTTCAGGCCCTTCGCGCTCACAATCTGCTTCGCCCTTGCCTGCTCGCTGGTCGTGGCCATTACCTTGGTCCCCATGCTCTTCTCCCAGTTCTTCAAGGGGAAGGACAAAGGGCTGCTGACGGCCGGGGGTGGGGCCTTGCGGGCGGATGGGCCGGAGCCGGATACCGCCTTGCCAAAAGCCCCGGATCTCGCCGAGGCATCGGACGGCTTCGGGAAGCCACGGTTCGCCAAAGGCCTCTTCAGGGCGGTGGACAGGGCCTACGTCGGCTGGCTCACCGTGGCCCTCGGGCATCCCTACAAGGTGCTGGCGGGGGCGCTTATCGCCTTGTTGCTGTCCATAGGCATTGCCTCCAAGGTAACCACGGAGTTCCTGCCAAGGACGGACGAGGGCGAGTTCACGGTGTTCCTCACCATGGAGCCGGGCACCAAGGTGGAGGAGACCTCAAGGGCGCTTAGGCACATAGAGGAGATCGTAACCAGGGAGACACCCGAGATCCTTCTCACCGCCTCTGACATCGGCGGCACAGGCGGCTTCCAGAACCGGGGCAGCCACAAGGCGGAGTTCCAGGTGAAGCTGGTGCCCATCGGCCAGAGGGACCGCTCCCTGTTCGAGATCATGGACCACCTGAGGCCGCTCTTGTCGGACATCCCAGGGACAACGGTCAGGCTGAGGGCCGAGCAGTCCTTCCTGGTGAGGGGGGCCGGCGACCAGGCGGACAAGATCCAGGTGGAGCTGAGGGGGAACGACCTCGACGAGGCCTACCGGCTCTCCCAGACCATGAAGAGGGTGGTGGAGGGCATCCCGGGCGTCTCGGACGTCTACCTCTCCAACGAGGACACTACCCCGGAGGAGGTCATAATAGTCGACCGGGACAGGGCCGCTGACGTGGCCCTGAGCGTAAGCAAGGTGTCGTCGCTCATCAAGACGGCCGTGGCCGGGGACATCGCGGGCTACTTCCGGGTGAACGGGAAGGAGTACGACATCCGGGTCAAGCTAAGCGACTCCGAGTTCCTCTCCATGGACGAGATAATGAAGCTCCCCGTGCTCAACTCCAGGGGCGAGCGGGTGATACTTGGGAACGTCGCGAGGGCTGTGGACGGGACAGGCCCTCTTAGCATCATGCGGAAGAACCAGCAGAGGATAACGACCCTTAACGCCGATCTAACCAACAGATCCTTGGGCGAGGTGGTTGCCGACATAGACGAGGAGCTTAAAAAGGTGCCCATGGGCACGGAGTTCAGCTACTCCTTTTCGGGCGAGGCCGAGGAGCTCCGGGAGACCTTCGAGGGATTGCGCAACGTGCTCATCATGGCCATCTTCCTTGTCTACATGGTCATGGCCTGCCAGTTCGAGCAGCTCAAGGGCCCGCTTGTCATAATGTTCGCGCTGCCGTTCGCGGCCATAGGCGTGATATGGGCTCACTTCCTCACGGGCATCTCCTTTAACATCAATTCGTTCATAGGCGTCATAATGCTATCGGGGATAGTTGTCAACAACGCCATAATACTGGTGGACCATGCGAACCTCCTAAGAAGGCGCGACGGCATGGACCTTGTGCCCGCGCTCATCGAGACAGGCCGGAGGCGCCTGCGTCCCATCATGATGACATCGCTCACCACCATCCTGGGGCTTATCCCCATGGCCATTGGCATGGGCGAGGGCGCCGAGTCCCAGATACCCTTGGGCAGGGCGGTCATAGGAGGGCTCACAACCTCCACCTTCATCACGCTCTTCGTGGTGCCCATAATCTACATGCTCATCTTCCGCAAATCCGCGGCCAGGGAAAAGGCCAAGGCGATGGAGGCCGTCTCGCTCGCGAAACCCAAGGAGGCCTTGTAGGGAATACCACCTAGCCGTCCTTGGGCAGTGCGCATCCTTTGCCGTGACGAATGGTTCAATCAATCAATTGATCCGATCAATTGATCCATTAAAATGATCCATTTAATCGATCCATTTAATTGCTCCATTTAATTGCTCCATTCAATTGATCCGATTACATGTTCAAATTACATGTTCTAATTACTTGATCCGATTAATAGGTTCAACGCGCATTGCCTTACTGGGCTGTTTTATTGGATAGCATATGGGATTATATTTCCGGATCCTGTTGCTTATTGTTTATTGGGCTCTATTATCGATTGTTGTGGAGAATTGCTTTACGCGGCTTTTTTTGGGACAGACCAAAAAGTCCGGGCTTTGCCTTAAAGACGGGTTAAGGCGCGCATGACGCCGAGCTTTCTGCCGTAGGCAAGTTTTTCAAAGCTTGCGGTTTACGCGAGCATTTGCCGATAAGGGCATCTTTATAACTTCCCTGAACAAAGGCGGCATAGCCTATTAGCCTATCGTTTTGCGGCCCCCACGCAATTCCCGTTTCAGGCAAATCACGACGCGGCCTAAAACGCGTTTTCGGATAATAGCGTCTGTTATGCCCTTGCCCGTGCGCATTCCCATGCCCTTGACCGTGCGCATTCCCATGCCCTTGCCCATACCCACTCCCATCCTCCGACCTCAATAATTTGCCTTCCCCGCAAAGGCAAGGGCTGGCGTAGGGTAATCCCCCTTCGCGGGCCCCGCCCGCCCTTGGGCCGGGATTTTCCGGCTTGGCCGCCCTTGCCGGCCCGACCCGTGGGTTCCTGATTTTAGGCCGGGGAGGGAAGCTCCCCGCTTCGGGGCCGCCCCCCATGGCCAGGCCCCCAGGCTTGCCCTGCCGCCCGCGATGGTCTAATATGGTTGCGCACTTGTGCTACATTCGTATGCGTTCCAAGGAGGGGGTCCAATGAGCGAGACCAAAGACCCGGCCACTTACCAGGGCTCCGGGGTTAGCATCGACCTCGGGAACGAGGCGGTGAGGCTCATAAGGCCGCTGGCCGAGTCCACCTACGACTCCAGGGTCCTGACCGAGATAGGCGGCTTCTCCGGGCTCTACGGGCTCGGGTCCATGGGGATGGACGATCCCATCCTGGTCGCCGCGACGGACGGCGTGGGCACCAAGCTCAAGGTGGCCTTCCTGAGCGGGAGGCACGACACCGTGGGCATCGACCTCGTGGCCATGAGCGTGAACGACGTCCTGGTCCAGGGCGCGAGGCCGCTCTTCTTCCTTGATTACATATCCATATCCAAGCTGGTTCCGGAAATCGTCCGGGACATAGTCAAGGGGGTGGCCACGGGCTGCAGGAAGGCCGGCTGCGCCCTCCTTGGGGGCGAGACCGCCGAGATGCCGGGTTTCTACGCCGACGGGGAGTACGATCTCGCGGGCTTCGCCGTGGGCGTGGTCGAGCGGGAGAAGGTCATAGACGGGTCCATGGTCGCCTACGGCAACCAGCTCTTGGCCATATCCTCGTCCGGGCTGCACTCCAACGGCTACAGCCTCGCGAGGGAGGTTATCTTCGGGAGGCTAGGCCTTGACTGCGGCTCCCCGTTGCTGGGCTCCACAGTGGCCGACGTCTTGCTCGAGCCCACCAAGATCTACGTGAGGCCGGTGATGGCGGCCTTGAAGCGCCACGAGATCCACGCCATGGCCCACGTTACCGGCGGCGGGCTCACCGAGAACCTGCCGAGGGTGCTCCCCAACGGCTGCCGGGCCGTCATAAGGAAGGGCTCCTGGGAGACGCCCGGGATATTCGGCTTCCTGAGGCAGGAGGGGAACATAGCCGAAGAGGAGATGTACAGGGTCTTCAACATGGGCATAGGCTTCGTCCTGGTCGTGGCGGAGGCCGAGGTGGATCCCATCCTCACCACCTTGGGCGAGCACGGGGAGCACGCCTTCGTCATAGGGCACGTGGAAAAGCAGACGGACAGCGACCGCCTGGTCTTCGTCTGAGGGGGTATCCATGAAGTTAGCGGTTTTTTGCTCCGGTAGGGGCTCCAACCTCAAGGCCCTGCTCATGGCCAGGGACAATGGCCTGCTCCCGGGCGCGGAGTTCCAGGTGGTGGTGACCGACAACAAGGGGGCGGGGGCCATGAGCATCGCCCGCGACCACGGCGTCATGGCCGTGGTCGTGCCCAGGTCCGCCTTCCACGAAAACAGGGACGGCTTCGAGCGGCGGCTGGTGGAGGTCCTGGAACCCTACGGGGTAGAGCTGGTGGTCCTGGCTGGCTTCCAGAGGGTTTTGGGGGCGACCTTCCTGGGCGCCTTCCCCAACAGGGTGGTGAACATCCACCCGGCCTTGCTTCCAGCCTTCCCAGGGCACATGGTATGGAAGGCGGAGGTGGACTACGGCGTGAGGCTCGCCGGCGCGACCGTCCACTTCGTGGACGGCGGCGTGGACTCGGGCCCCATAATCATCCAGGGGGCGGTACCGGCCCTGTCCGGGGACGGCCCGGACGAGCTTGCCCAGCGCATCCTCTCGGTGGAGCACAGGATACTGCCGCAGGCGGTGGCCTGGCTTGCCCAGGGGAGGGTGGTCCTGGACGGCAGGAAGGTCTCCATCTCCGGCCTGCGGCCCTCTGAGGAGGATGTCCTCCAGAGCATCGTCTGGCCCCCGCTGGAGATAGGGAAATAGCCAGCCCATCCCGGGCGCCCGGCAAGACTTGGTAGCCCCGGGGGCGAGCCTGGGCGGCCGGGGCGATGTCCCGGCCCCAAGGGCCAAGGGCCATGGGCCATGGGCCAGGGCGGAGGGCCTAAAAAAACCGCCCCGCCTCGGACGAGGCGGGGCGGCTGGGTAGGGGGAGGATATCTTGGCGCATGCCGGGCGTGCCCGGCCTTTCCCACGTGGGCCCCTCTGGGGGCCTCCGGGGAAAACCCTTGGCTCAGGCGGAGCCGGTATCGTTTTTGTATCTGTTGTAGTTCTGGTTCACGACCCTGATGTAACGGCGGGTCTCG
>JAITKK010000095.1 GCA_031278475.1 Deltaproteobacteria bacterium | reverse complement strand
CTAAAAACGATAGGCTAAAAACGATAGGCTAAAAACGATAGGCTAAAAACGATAGGCTAAAAACGATAGGCTAAAAACGATAGGCTAAAAACGATAGGCTAAAATGAATTTGCTTGTTGCTAGAAAGGAAGCCTTGGGGCAAATGTGAAAACGAAAAAATGGTTTTTGCCGGTACTTAAGCTTTCTTATGGGTTCTTGCGGGTTCTTGCGTGGCCTTGTGTTTATTGTGTTTTCTTATGGGTTTTTGCCGTGGCGCCAAAGCCAAGGGGCTCAGGGCCCTGTCCGGGGCGTCTCCCAAAGGGACGCCGGGTTGGGGTGGTAGGAGGGGGGATCGCCTGCGTCATTGGGGTAGAGCACCTTGCTGCCCACGAGAGCCGCGAGGGCCAGGTCGGTTTCCTCCTTGGAGGCGTTGAAGCGGCCGGTGATTGCGTCCATCGTGGGCCTCACGCCCGAGTCGGCTAGATCGCAGACCAGTATGTAGAGGCTCACGGCGTGCACGGAGAGGCCCAGCCTGAAGATCTGGGTGTCCATCATGGCTTTCGGGGTTCCGTCCTGAAATCGAGCCCAAGGTCGGCCACGGGGGCGGAGTGGGTGATGGCCCCCACCGATATGAAGTCCACCCCGGAGGCCGCTACGTCCGCCACGTTGTCCAGGGTGATGCCGCCGGAGGCCTCAAGGAGCGAGAGCCTCGTGCCGGGGCTGTAGAAGGCCTCGGCCCTCATGAACGCGTCCCTGAGCGCCAAGGGGTCCATGTTGTCCAGGAGGATGATGTCGGCCTCGCACTCCAATGCCTCCTCCAGCTGGGCCGTGTTGTCTACCTCTATCTCGATTTTCTGCCTGAAGTTGGCCCTCGCGAGCTCTATCGCCTTGCGGATGCCGCCCACGGCCGCTATGTGGTTGTCCTTTATGAGTATGCCGTCAAAGAGCGCCAGGCGGTGGTTGAGCCCGCCCCCGTGGGCGACCGCCTGCTTTTCCAGGAACCTCAGCCCCGGGGCGGTCTTGCGGGTGTCGAGTATCCTTGCCTTGTGGCCGGCGATTGCGTCCACGTAGGCCCTGGTGAGGGTGGCGATGCCAGAGAGCCTCCCGAGGAAGTTCAGCGCGGTGCGCTCGCCCGTGAGTATCGGGGCGGCCGGGCCCTTCAGCGAAACCACCGCCTCGCCAGCGGTCGCCCTGTCCGAGTCCTTCCTGAGAAGGCTTACCTGGACCCTTGGGTCCAGAAGGCGGTACACCTCGCCGAAGACCGCAAGCCCCGAGAGCGTCATTGGGGCCCTCGCGACCACCTCGGCCTCCGCCTCGAGCCCCTCCGGGATGAGTAGCGAGGTGGTAAGATCCCCCGGGCCGATGTCCTCGGCAAGGGCGTCCCTTATGAGCCTTTCCAGCGTGTGGTCAGCCATGTCTCAACCCATGTCCCCCAGGACCCGCGCCACAAGCCCCTGCGAGTGCCTCACCCCTTCCAGCCTGGCCCTCATGGCGGCCAGCCTGTCCCTGGTCTCCTCCACCACGTCGGCCGGGGCCTTGGAGAGGTAGCCCTGGTTGGAGAGCTTGGCCTCGGCGGCCGCTATGTCCTTGGATAGCTTGTCGCCCTCCTTGTCCAGGCGGGCCTTTTCCTGTTTCAGGTCGATCTGCCCGGAAAGGGGCGTCCACACCTTGCCCCAGGGTAGTATGGCCTCGGCCGCGTCCCCGGGCTTCACGGCGGCGGGGTCGTCGGTCACGTCGAGCTTTTGCGCCCCCATGAGTTTCAGGAGCAGCGGGGCGTGGGCCTCTATCAGCCCCTTCGCGAGGGGATCCGCCGTAGCCACCACCGGGCTCACCTTGGCGCCGGGCGGCACCCCGAAATCGCCCCTCGCCTGGCGCACGGCCCTCACCGTGTCCATGAGGAAGCCTATGTCCCGCTCGGCGTCCGGGTCGTGCTCTGAGGGCTCGAACACCGGGAAGGGCGAGAGCATCAGAAGCCTCCCGTTACCGGGGGCGCCCGGGAGCTTCCCCCACAGCTCCTCGGTGACGAAGGGCATGACCGGGTGGAGCAACGCGAGCGTCTTCCCGAAGACCTTCAGGAGATCCATCCTGGCGGACTGGGCCTGGGCCTTGTCCTCGCCGTAGAGCAGGGGCTTGGCGAGCTCCAGGAACCAGTCGCAGAACTCGTCCCGGATGAAGTGGTACACGGAGTCGGCCGCCCTGTCGAAGTGGAAGCCGGAAATCGCCTCGGCCACCTCCCTCGCGCAGCCGTTGGCACGGCTCCTTATCCAGCGCCCTGGGAGCCCCGGGGCGGATGCCGGGGAGCCGGGGTCCAGGTTCTCAAGGTGCGAGAGGGTGAAGCGGGCCGCGTTCCAGAGCTTGTTCACGAACCTCGAGTAGCCCGCCACCCGCTCGTCCGAGATCTTCAGGTCCCTTGCGGACCCCGCCTGGGAGGCCAGGGCGAAGCGGAAGGGGTCTGACCCGTGCCGGTCTATTATCGACAGCGGGTCGATGACGTTCCCCTTGGACTTGCTCATCTTCCGGCCTTGGGCGTCGCGGACCAGCGGGTGCAGGCAGACCGTCCTGAAGGGCACGTCGCCCATCACCTTGAGCCCCATCATCATCATGCGGGCTACCCAGAAGAAGATTATGTCGAACCCCGTCACGAGCACGGTGGTGGGGTAGTAGCGGCCGAGCTCCTTGGTCTTTTCCGGAAAGCCCAGGGTGGAGAAGGGCCACAGGGCGGAGGAGAACCAGGTGTCCAGGACGTCCGGGTCCCTCTCCGGGGCATCGGCCCCGCAGTCGGGGCACTTATCGGGGTCCTCGCGGCTCACGATGGTCTTCCCGCAGGAATGGCAGTACCAGGCCGGTATCCTGTGCCCCCACCACAGCTGGCGGCTTATGCACCAGTCCCTGATGTTCCCCATCCAGTCGAAGAAGGTGCGCTCCCAGGTCTTGGGGACGAACGCGACCCTCCCGTCCCTCACGGAGCCGGAGGCGGCCTCGGCCAGGCCCTTGGTCCTCACGAACCACTGAAGCGACAGAAGGGGCTCTATGACCGTGCGGCAGCGGTAGCACACGCCCACCTTGTGCCTCAGGGGCTCGGTCTTTTCCAAAAGCCCTTGGGCCCCGAGGTCTTGCGCCACCCTGACCCTGGCCTCGTCCACGCCCAGGCCCCTGTAGGGGCCCGCGGCCTCCGTCAGGAGGCCGTCCTTGTCTATGCACTCCACCATGGGGAGCCCGTGGCGCAGGGCTATGTTGAAGTCGTTGATGTCGTGGGCCGGGGTGACCTTCAGGGCCCCCGTGCCGAACTCCAGGTCCACGTAGGGGTCCCTCACCAGGGGTATCACCCGGTCGGTGAGCGGGAGCCTCACCCTGAGCTCCCCTTCCTTGGGGTAGCGCGGGTCGCTCGGGTTTATGGCCACGGCCACGTCCCCGAAGAGGGTCTCGGGCCGGGTGGTGGCGACGGTGAGCGATCTGCCGCCGTCCACGCCGTCGTAGCGGATGTGGTAGAGCAAGTCGTCCCGCTCCTCGTGCTCCACCTCTATGTCGGAGATGGCCGTGTGGCAGCGCGGGCACCAGTTGACGACGTAGTCGCCCCGGTATATGAGCCCCTCCTCGTAGAGGCTTACGAAGACCTCCCTGACCGCCCTGGACAGCCCCGGGTCCATGGTGAAGCGCTCCCTGGACCAGTCGCAGGATGCCCCCAGCCTCTTGAGCTGCCCTATGATCCTCCCGCCGAACTCCTCCTTCCACTGCCAGACCCTCTCGAGGAAGGCCTCCCGGCCCAGCTTCAGCCTCGAGGTGCCCTGGCCCTCCAGGTAGCGCTCCACCACCGCTTGGGTGGCGATGCCCGCATGGTCGGTCCCCGGCACCCACAGGGTGTTGAAGCCCATCATCCTGTGGTACCTAACCAAAATGTCCTGCAAGGTGACGTCCAGGGCGTGCCCCATGTGGAGGCTGCCGGTCACGTTGGGAGGGGGGATGACTATGACGAAGGGCTCCCCCGGGCCGTCAGGGTCCGCCCGGAAGGCGTCCTGGGCCTCCCAGAGCTTGTAGATCCTCCCCTCCGCGACCAGGTGGTCGAAGCTCTTCTCGATATGTTCAGGGGATTGGCTCATGTGGGGTGCGCTCTCGCAAGGGTGGGTTGTAGTGTGGCATGGGTGCCAAGGGCCCCAGGCGCCGCGGTCATGAGCCGTAATTATAGAGATTTGCGCCCCCAAAGGCAAATGGCCCAGGGATCCGGGGCCTTTCGGGCCCGGTCTTGGGGGAAAGGTGGCCAGGGGCCCTTTGGGACCCGGGAGGGACCCAAGAGTGCCATGGGAGGGGCCTGGGAGGTGAGTGGGCGGGGTGGGGGCGGGGGTCGCTCCATAGTTAGAATCGAGAAATCCCTCCCGAGCGAGCTTATGACAGCGGGGCGCGTCGAAGCCTGAACGCCCATTGGGCCGGACCCCTGCGGGGCAGGCTGGGAGCGGATGGGGCAGGTGATTGCAGGCTATTGGAGGTTAATTGGGGGTAATTTGGGGCTGTTGGAGGCTATAATAGTGCTATTTATCAAGTGTGAATTGAAAAAATTTAACTTTTATGATTATATATCCAAGATAGCATCTTAATAACTTTAAAGTTATCAATATTATAAGATGAATTATTATGTTTAATGTAATTTTATATAATTTTGTGAATTAATTACTTATAAGTATGAGTCTCACTTAGGACTTTCAGTACAACTATAAATTAAGTTATGATATATCAATTATATATGCTACTAATTATAGCAATTATTATGCCAAAAACACTGGCAAAAAATCAATGTCACACTAAAATTTAGGGAAACACAGATAAGTCAATTCTTGCAAAAGACCCGTCTGCATCCAAAACCATTGGAAGAGTCGTTCAAGAAGTCGGCCCAAAGGCAGCAACTACAAGACGAAAAAGATCCGAGTCTTGAATATACGCATATCCCTGCCAATTATTGAAAAAGAGGCCGATTGCAAACGGACTTAGCCTAGTGGATGGCAAGGTGCAAGAAGAATAATTTGGCACCAAAAATAGGCAAAAGCCAGAAAAAATAAAAGATTAAAAGCTGAAAAAAATTGGAAATTACGGTTCATGAACTTCAACATATACGTATACTTCACCTATGTTATCTGTTTTAGTTACAGTATAAGTGACAACTGTGGTTATACTTTCATTAGCAGCACTAATCTCTAGTTCTGCAATGCATTCGCACGAATCCCCATCTTTCGATACAGTCTCAATATCTGATAATTCAAGGTCTAATTTAATAGAACCAAGATTTTTTTGAATTATCTGTTTAGATAATTCTAGAACTTTATCTTTTACAGTACCATCATTGCAATTTATAGAAGGGCCACACCCAACTAAAAATACCATTATAAATGCGATTATGCATATTAAATATAAAAAGTTAAAAAATCTGTTTTCTGTATAAACCGCATTATTATTGATGATATCATTTCTTTGAAGGAAGTTTGTATTTAAGAATTTCATTTTGCTGCTCCAGAACTTACGCAGTATGCATAAATTGATATAAATTTGCTAATCTATATTCAGGTTTTTACTCAGAATCATCTTCCAATCCTGATTTAGTTAGTGTAACTGTAACCCTAAGTATTTATTGGGTTTTAGTAGGATCGGCAGATGATGAATTTAGCGTGTTTTCATTATCTGTACTCTATCTAGTGCCACAAACGATACTACATTTGTTCCCAGCAATTATATCTCTCCCACAATGCTTACAAAAGGTATATGATTCATCTTCAGAAAATGGCTTAAAATATGCAATAATCGAACAAATTTCCGAATTGTTTACCTTTTATTCTAAAAATAATTTAGTGTATTTCCTTTTTGATGTCAAGCAAAAATATCATTGATGGTTGTTAAGAAAGGCTCCTACAAAATCGGGCAAACAAGCTCCAGGCGATTCGCTAGGAGAATTAAAGTTAGAATTACCTCTTATTTTTGGGATAATTTGGTAAAAGCGGTCTGAATTTTGGATGGAATCCTGTATTTAATGTAAAAACAACGTTATTTTATTTTTTTTACGCATTTTTTATCACATTTCATCAAATTCACCACGAAACAATCCCTTTTCGCAACCTATATCGCACAACCCTGCTATTGTTCAGGCATAAAACCTTCAGTAGGACAGCCGCCTTCACTTTTTTTCGGTACCGCAAATGTTTGATCCCAAATTTTGAGTTTAGCTCAGAGTTCGTCGCCTCGATGCCGCCTCGCATGCGGGATGTGTCCTTGAATTACTTGGTTTCCTGGTTAGCACTGCTTAGAGCCATCCTCAAGGTTTTGCAGGTATGGCCCGTGTTGGCCTTAAGATTGCCGAAAAGATAAAAGAGAAAAGATCCAAAAAGCATGGGGCCCTTGCGGGCCCTTTGAAAAATCAGTCAAACACTATGTGATTATTGCCTATTATGAAATTTGTGCATTTGGATTTCCCTGATTTCCGCAAATGGGGATAGCGGTGCGTAAAATAGGGTATCACGACGGATAGGCGATTCAGGTTTTTTCCGCGGTGGAACCGTTGTCCTTTGCGACTTTCCGCAGGTGCGCGAAGGTGAGCCCCTGTTCCATGATATCCTCCTTGAAGATAGCGTAGCGGCTTTTGAGGTAGAGGCCCATGGACTTGTGGTTTTGCTTTCTGGTATGGAGCTCGTAGAATTGCGCTGGCAGGGAAATTTCGATTGCGGAGAGGAGCTTGGCCCCCACGCCCCTTCCTTGGGCCTCCGGGCTCACGGAGAGCTTGGATACCATCGTGGTATCGCCCTTGCGCCTGCCCCTCACGGAGCCAAGTATGTTGCCCGTGGCGTCCACGGCCTTGAGTATCAGGGCCTCCCGGAAGTCCCGCTCCACCTCGGAGAGCGGCTCGGTGATGGGGCTTATGGGCATGTTCCCGACAAGGCGAGCCTCCTCCATGAAGGCCTCCCGCTGTATTTCCAGAATCCTCGGGAGATCCTTTTCCTCAGCCTTGAGGACGGCTATGCCTTGTTGGGGCTGGGTCACGCGCCTGGCTTCAGGAGGGCTGGTTAGCGTCGGGCAGCAGCACGAACTCCACCCGGCGGTTCTTGGCCTGGCCCTCTATGGTCGCGTTGTCGGCTATGGGGTTCCTGTCGCCATAGCCGGTGCATATGAGCCTGTCCTGTGCCACGCCCATCTTCTCAGAGAGCCACTTGCTCACCGCGTTGGCCCTCTCCTGGCTGAGCTTCTCGTTGTAGGTGCTGGAGCCGTTGTTGTCGGTGTGGCCTGCTATGAGCAGGGTGGAGTCCTTGAGCGCGGGGGTGTTCAGGGCCCTTCCGAAGGCCTCGAGCACCTTCTCAGAGTCCTCGTTTATCTCGGTGGAGTCGTAGGCGAAGTTGATTGTCGCCCAAACCTTGAGGGAGACCTGGATAATGGCGTTCCCGGCGTCGTCGTAGTCCAGCCACTTCTGGCCAAGCTCGTCAGTCTGAACGTCCAGTGAGTTGTCCATCAGCGTGAGGGAGCCGTCTGGGTTCCTCTTGTAGAGCTTGTTGTCCTTCCAGACCAGGATCCCGGAGGTTCCCGCAACGTCCCCGTCAAGCGGCAGGGCCAATACCTCTTCCACGGTATCGGCCGTCACCTCGCGTCCGGGGTTGTAGGGGATCTGCAAGTCTTCAAGCACCCGCCTGTCCGCCTGACGCGCAGGGGTTTTCGCAGGCTCAGGGGTCTTGGCCTGTCCTGGGGCAGGGGGTTGCCCTGTTGTGGGTGCCTGACTTTGGGCTTGGGCCTGCCCGGCTGCGGGTGTTTGGCCTGTAACTAGTGCTTGCCCTGCGGCTTGTGCCTGTCCTGGGGCTTGGGCCTGCCCAGTTGTGGGTGCCTGTCCTGGGGCTTGGGCCTGCCCGGCTGTGGGTGTTTGGCTTGGGGCCTGGGCCTGCCCGGCCGTGGGTGTTTGGCTTTGGGCCTGGGCCTGCCCGGCCGTGGGTGTTTGGCCTGGGGCTTGGGCCTGCCCGGAAACCCTCGGAGGGTCAACCGCCGCGGGAGCAGCGGCCGACCTGGGTTGGGAGCCGCCTTGGGAAGGGGCCGGGTTTTTAGGCTCGGCTTTTGCAGGATCGGGTGCGCCCTGGGCCGGCGCCACCTGTGAGGCGCGTACCGTCCCTGAGGGGCTTGTCAGCGGCGAGCTCTGGCCGCTCTGGCCGCTTTGGCCGCTTTGGCCGCCCTGGCCAGGCGCGGGCAGGGGCAGGGGCCTGATGTCGGGGCCCTCGCCTGGTGTGCCCATCAGCTTCTTGTTGAAGGCGTCGCCGCCTTGCGGGCCGCTTGAGAGCCCAGGCGGCACTGTCCTTATGATGATGGGCTGTGGCGCCTCCAAGGTCTCGGGATCGGTCGCGCCCCCTTCCGGGGCCGCGGGCAGCCGGTACTCGGTAATGGCCCTCGCGGGCGGCGCCTGGGGCTGGGCGGGCTCCTCAGCCTGTGGTTCCTGCTCCCCGTAGAAGGGTTCGTCTTCCCCTTGGCCCGGGTCCTGGGCCGCGCAAGGCGCGGCCAGGAAGGCCAGGGGGATGGCCAGCGCCAGAAGGATCGCCGAAAGGCTGGATGACGGGCTGGATATGGTCATGGTCGTAGCGTTGCGGGGCCATCGGGGCCACGGTAATGGCGCCGATATGGTAGCATATTTCACTCACCTGTTGCGAAAGGTGTTTTCATATGGAAGAGATGGCGACGGGCGCCTACAGGAGCCCAACCTACTACGAGCTGTCCGCCCCGCCGGGGCTGGACTGGAGGCCCTATAGGCCCAAGTCGTACGCGGATTACCGCAGGGAGTGGGACAGAAGGGGAAGGGAGGGCGACCCTGGCGGCTTCCCCCTGCACCTGGACATAGACCCCACCAACCGCTGCAACCTCGCCTGCGTCATGTGCCCCAGGACGGTCTACCTAAGGGAGGGCCGCTCAGAGTGGGCCCCGGGAGGCCTTGGGGACATGGATTTCGCCCTCTACGAGGGCCTTATACTAGGCTCTGCCCCGCTGGGCCTGAAATCCGTCAAGCTGAACTTCCTGGGCGAGCCCCTGCTGCACCCGCGCATAGCGGACATGGTGCGCCTGGCCTCGGGGAGCGGGCTCTGGGTCATGCTCAACACCAACGCCCAGCTTCTAACCCGCGACATGTCCAGGGAATTGCTGGAGGCGGGGCTCACGGATGTCTTTTTTTCCTTTGACTCGCCATACCCGGAGGAGTATGAGAGGATACGCCGCGGGGCCGACTACAACCGCACCCTTTCGAACATCCGGGGCTTCATGGAGGAGAAGGAGAGGCTGGGGAAGAAGGCCGTGCAGACCAGGGCCAGCATGGTCTTGCCCCTTGGCGGCACTGAGGATACCCTAAAGGCCAAGGCCGACTACATGGCCCTCTTCAGGGGCATGGGCGTGGCCGAGATAGGTTTCGGGCTCCCCACCGAGGTGGGGCTGGACTACTCCACGCTCCCGGGGCCCGACAGCTTCCTCTGCCCGGATCTCTTCCGCAGGGTCTTCGTCTTCCACGACGGGGTGGCGGGCCCCTGCTGCGGCGACTGGGAACGGCGCCTGGTGGTGGGCGACGCGGCTGCCCAGGAACTGGCTGAAATTTGGCACTCGGCCGCCTACCGGTCCCTGAGGGCTGCGCACCTGGGGGGCCGCCACAAGGAGGTCCCGGCCTGCAGGGCCTGCTCGGTGCCCTACCTGTCGGGGCTCGAGGCCTAGGCCGGCTATCAAGCCGGGGCCCTGGCCGCAATCCATCCGTAATCCCCGCCCGGGGCCTTGGGCCACGGGCGGGAGTGGGGGTCGCCTTTGGGCACTAAGGTCATAAGGCTTGGCGGTCTCAGCCTGGGCGGGGGCAACCCGGTCATTGTCCAGACCATGGCCAACACCGACACCAGGGACGTTTTGGCCACCCTGGCCCAGGTAAGGTCCGTCGCGGCCCTGGGGGCCGAGATCGTGAGGGTCGCGGTGCCGGACATGGCGGCCGCGAGGGCGGTGGGGGATATTGTCCGCGAGAGCCCCGTCCCCATAGTGGCCGACGTGCACTTCGACTGGAGGCTCGCCGTCGAGGCCCTGAGGAACGGGGCCGCGGGGGTCCGGGTTAACCCCGGGAACATCGGGGGCCCCGGGAAGGCCGTGAAGGTGGCCGAGGCCGCGGGGAAGGCGGGGGCCGCCCTCAGGGTTGGCGTGAACATGGGATCCCTTGACCGGAATATGGCCGAGAAATACGGCCGCGGCCCCAGGGCCATGGTGGAGAGCGCCCTTCTGGATCTTAGGGCGGTAACCGCGACCGGCTTCGACAACCTCAAGGTGTCGCTCAAGGCCTCCTCCGTGCTCGATACCATAGAGGCCGCGAGGCTTTTCCACTCCATGTCGGACATCCCCCAGCACCTGGGCGTGACCGAGGCCGGGGACGCGCTCCAGGGCACCGCCAAGTCGGCGGTTGCCTTGGGGATCCTTCTGTCCGAGGGCATAGGCGATACCATCAGGGTGTCGCTCACCGGAGCCCCCGAGCAGGAGGTCGTAGCCGCCTGGGAGATCCTAAGGTCCCTGGGCCTCAGGCAGAGGGGCGTCGAGTACGTGTCCTGCCCCACCTGCGGCCGCTGCGAGATAGATTTGGCCGCCCTCCTGGAGGATGTCAAGGCAAGGCTCAAGGACATAACCCAACCCATGAAAATCGCGGTCATGGGCTGCGTTGTGAACGGGCCGGGCGAGGCGAGGGACGCGGACGCGGGGATCGCTGGCGGAAAGGAGGGCGGGAGCCTCTTCGTCAGGGGCAGGAGGCTGGGATCCTACCCCTTCGCGACCCTTGCCGCCGAGCTTGAGAAGTGGGCGAGGGCGTTGGCTTCCGAATCGGAAGGGGGGCCAAAGGTAAATGTCAGGGTGGAGGGCATGGGCGAGCCAATGGCCGACGCGCATGATCCACATGATGCCCATGATGCCCATGATGTCATAGGGGCGGATGACACTGCGGACGGCAATGATTGGGATATTTGAATTTGCTGTGATTTAGATAGGAATATGTCTTTTTTTTACAAAAAGGCCGTATCCGCACCCACCAGTTAAGCATTTGTCCTTCTTTTCCTATAAAGATATCCTGATGTTTCATCGCTATATCTGAAAACAGATCACACACTAATCATGTGCGCACTGGTTATTGTGGTCGCTGTCATGCCAAAGTGACTGTAATAATAACCTCTTGCCTTGGAATTGCAATCAACTTGATTTCTTATCGGTTTTTCATTAGGTGAGGTGGCTATAAAATTAAAATTCATTGTAATCCATGCTTTTTAAATCAGCTCAATAGTATGCTATATTTATGGGCATATGGTATGATAATGAAACTTTTTTCTTGACTTCTGCCAATGATTAATGATAGCATCATATCTAGGAATAAAAAATATTATTAGTCAATTAAACTCATTTTCAGAACAAAAATCGATTCTAATGCAACTTCCTTCATTAACACATTTACCTCCTAATATAAATGTATTCTCAAAATTAAATGATGATGTCTTAATTTTTGACAACATGAATGTAACACGACAAGTTTGGGAAATTCTTTACTATTTCTACATACATTTATTAATATTTAACTTTAACGGACTGATTAAATTCAAGCTGCCTCCAATTTTCATAAATCAAATAGAAGAAGATAAATCAGCATTATT
>JAITKK010000090.1 GCA_031278475.1 Deltaproteobacteria bacterium | reverse complement strand
TTAGAGCCTCTTTTTTTCTTTTCCTTTTTCAGATTTTCGCTTAGGCGTTAATGCCGGTAAATTGCAGGAAAAGCCTTGGAATCAATGTGGGTACTTTGTGAATTTTCTGCAAATTCCGATGCCCTTTACCTATCAATAACTTTTTCAAGTATCCATCATTTATTTGGTTTTGGGATTAAGCGTCAGTTTGCAAATTATCAGCGGTTATTTGAAAGCTTGCCTGATACCCTATTTTCGATAATAAATACCCCAAGCTTTAGGATATTTTACGTAATTGGGGATCAATGTGGCTCCCAACTTCTTGTCTTCATTATCTGACAATTAGTCCATGTTCGCAAATAATCATTTCCCTCATTATCTCACTTTTCCCCTAACAATCCATGCTTTTTGTGTATTTTAAATTTGGTGTCGGCAATACTGGATTTTGCTGTCATTAAAGCTTTATCGTAGCTGCAACAGTTGAAAGAATTTAAAGCTTATTGGCAAAGTGCGGACAAAGAAAGATTAAAATTTCCGGATATTTAAGGTTTCCCCGCGGGGCTTTTGCGCATACTTTCGGCCGCAGCCGTTCCGGGTATATACTAGTGGGGATGAGGGGGGGATATACGAGGGGGGCAACCGTTGGGTGGATATGCGAGGGGGTGGCAATCGTTGGGCGGATATGCGAGGGGGGACCTTGGAGCCACCCTTCCTGGGGATCCCCCCCCCACGTGCCTTGCCCTGTCAATTTTCTTTGTGCCGGGCCCGATTCTTGCTAAAATAGGCCCATTGGTCCCTTGAAAGCCTTAGGCCCAGCTTTTGGCCCCAGCCCGCCCCGCCTTGGCACAGCTCTTTCCGGGGGGGCATGGCCTTGCTGGATGCCTTTTCGCCTGAGGCAACCCCGAATGGCTGCAAAAGAGCCCAAAAAGACCCCAAAACAAGCGACAATCGTATCGTTTAAGCAATCCGTTCACACAATTAAGAGGTTGACATGCCCGAGACTTCAGACAACAGCACGCCCACGGGGCTCGAGGCCAAGGAGGATCGCTGGGAGCTCCTGGCCCCCGACGACCAGACCCTGGAACTGGCCAAGAGGGTTGTCCAGGCCCTCGAGTCGGCCCAAAGGCGGGTAGGCCTCGCCGACGAGGCCATACTGGACGCGGACCAGATGACCGGCTGGTTCGTGAGGAAGAAGCGCTTCCGGGTCATAGAAAGGGCCCAGGCCCTCAAGGAGGCCTCCGAGCGGGAGCTGGAGGATATATCCGACAAGACCATCAACTACGCGACCACCTCCTACGACTGCGCAAGGGCCATGGAGAAGGCCCTCTCCTGGCTCGCCCTCAACGGGATCCCGGACAGCGTCACCTCCGAGCAGGTCAAACCCTCCAAGGCCACGACCTTGTCCATCGAGGGCATCAACCAGGCCTTGGACAGCTTTGCCAAGAGTTATTCCAAGGCAAGGGCCCCCAGGGGGCTTCTTGGAGAGGCCCCGGAAGGGGGGGCCCCCTCCGGGGCGGCCCCGGAGGGGGCCGAGGGCGAAGCCATCCAGGAGGCGCCCGAGGCCCCGGGGGACGGGGAAGGCGGGCCCCACGAACTCCTTGGGAACCGGGAGCAGGCCCTGGACACACTTGAGCGAACACTTGCCTCCTTTGCCGCCTCGGCGGGCGAGAAGGAGAGCGAGCTAAAGGTCATAATAGCCGCAACCGGAAGGCACCATAGCCAGGCCTACCTGGAGCGCAAGAGGCTGAACGCGTCCGTCAGCGAGACCGTGGGGAGCCTCGAGCGGAGCCTCACCGAGAGCAGGCTGCACCACAACCGGCTGGAGAGGAACATCGTGGAGCTCTCCGGCAGGGTGTCGGAGACCCTGGACAGGCTCCAGGGCGAGATGAAGAGCTCCATAAGGGACCTGGAGGAGAGCGGCAACCAGAAGCTTGAGAACCTCCACGAGACCGTCAAGGGCCACAAGGCGGAGTACGGCGGAAAGCTGGACACCCTTAGCTCCGACTACTCCAGCCTCAAGGGAAGCCTGGACGAGAGCTCCAAAAACTACGAGGATCTCGCGAACGGCCTAAAGGAGCTCACCGGGAAGCTCTCCGAGCTGGAGGCCAGGAACCAGGAGAGCAACGAGGCCCTGCAACAGGGCCTGGACGAGCTCAAGGGGAAGCTGGACAAGGCCCCGGAGAAGGAGGCGGGCGGCGAGGGCCACAAGAAGGCCCTCCTAATCGCCTGGGGCGCCTTCGTGACCCTGGTCGCGATAGCGGCGTTCATCGCCGCCCTGCACTAATATATGGTTATGGGCGTGGCCGGCCCCTGGCCGGCCACGGGTTCCCGGGCATTAAGGCTTCCGGGGGCAAACCAGGCTTCCGGGTACGAAAAAAGCCCGCCTTGGGTCTTCCCAAGGCGGGCTTTTGGCTGAAGCGTAGGTTCCCCCCCGGGTAGTGGCTACAGGCTTGCCTTTCCGGTATCGGGCCCGGGATTGGGCCCGGGATTGGGCCAAAAGGGGGGCTCTTGATGGGGGATCGTCAGTTGCGGTTGTCCACGGCGGACTCGGAGAAGGTCTTCATCTCGTTGAAGTGGGCGCAGGCGCACATGAGGATGAGCATGGCTACGGCCGCGCCGCTGCCCTCGCCCAGGCACATGTCCAGATCCAAGAGAGGCCTCAGGCCCATGCCCTCCATGACCAGGCCGTGGGCCTTTTCCTTGCTCTTGTGGCCTGCGAACATGTAGTCGGTCAGGCCCGGCGCCAGCTTGGAGGCTATCAGCCCGGCCGCGGCCCCGATGAAGCCGTCCATCACGACCCCGGCCCCGCGGATGGCCCCGCCCAGGTAGACCCCGGCCATGGCCCCGATCTCAAGGCCCCCAACCTTCGCGAGCACCCCAAGGGGGTCGGAGGGGTCGGGCTTGTTCAGCTCCAGGGCGCGGCGGACAACGTCGGCCTTGACCAGGCGCTGCGCCTCGTTCAGGCCCGAGCCCACGCCGGTCACCTCGTCCGGGGAGAGGCCCGTGTAGACCGCGGCTATGCAGGAAGACGGGGTCGTGTTGCAGATGCCCATCTCGCCCGCGCCCACAAGGTCAAGGTAGGGCTCGCCAAGCACGGTCTCGATGCCGGCGACGATGGATTGCGCCGCCTCCTCCCGGGTCATGGCCGGGCCCTTGGCGAGGTTCTTTGTCCCGAAGGCCACCTTCCTGCTCACCCGCCGGGGAGGCGGCGGGAAGCTGTCGGATGGCTCCGGATCCTCGAAGGGCGGGAACTCGTAGTCGACCCCCACGTCCAGGAGGATTACCTGGGCCTTGGCGGCCTTGGAGATGGTGGTGATGGCGCCGCCGCCCTTGGAGAAGTTGAGGACCTGCTGGTAGGTGACGGACTTGGGCCAGGGGCTGACCCCTTCCTCGTACACGCCGTGATCGCCAGCGCACACCACCATGAGCTTTCGCTCATGGCGGGGGCGCAGGCGGTTTTGTATGGATGATAGTTTTATGGCCAGTGTCTCAAGCATGCCGAGGGACTTGGCGGGCTTTGCCAGCTCGTCCTCCCTCTTTGCGGCTATGTCGGCCAAAACCTTGTTCACGGGGCGGAGCTGCCCCAAATAATGCGTTAAGGCGTCTTCGGCTCTCATTATGTGAATTACAATCCTTTGTCTGCGAGGAGGACGGCCAGGTCGCTGACCCGGCAGGAGTAGCCCCACTCGTTGTCATACCAGGCGACGACCTTGAGGAGCCTCGGGCCCAGCACCTGTACCAGGGGCAGGTCGACAACGGAGGAAAGCTCGGTGCCCTTGAAGTCGATGGACACCAGCTGGTTCTCGTCGTAGCCGAGGATGCCCTTGAGCGGGCCGTCGGCGTACTTCTTGAAGGCCTCCCTGACCTGCTCGGTGGTCGCGTCCTTGGAGAGGTTGGCGGTGAAGTCCACCACCGAGACCGTGGGCGTGGGCACCCTGAGGGAGTAGCCGTCGAAGCGGCCCTTGAGCTCCGGGATGACCAGCGCGAGCGCCTTGGCCGCCCCGGTGGTGGTGGGGATCATGTTAAGGGCGGCGGCCCTGGCCCTCCTGAGGTCCTTGTGGGGCTGGTCCAGGATCCGCTGATCGTTTGTGTAGGAGTGGATGGTGGTCATGAGCCCGTGCTCGATGCCGAACTCCTTGTGGACCACGTAGGCTGCCGGGGCCAGGCCGTTGGTGGTGCAGGATGCGTTGGAGACGACGTTGTGCTTGGCCGGGTCGTAGTCCTTGTCGTTGACGCCCAGGACGAAGGTCTTGTCCTCGTTCTTGGCCGGGGCGGAGATTATGACCTTCTTCGTGCCGCCGCCCGTGATGTGGGCCTTAGCCTTCTCGCCATCGGTGAACACGCCGGTGGACTCGATGACTATGCCCACGTTGTGCTTGGCCCAGGGGATCTCCTTGGGGTCCTTGAAGGCGTAGTTGGCGATCTCCTCGCCGTTGACCGCGAAGTTGTTGCCCTTGACCTCCACGTTCGCCTTGAAGGTCCCGTAGTTGGAGTCGTACTTGAGAAGATGTGAGTTGGTGTTCACGTCCCAGAGGTCGTTCACGGCCACGACCTTGAGTTTGTCGTGGTGCCTTTCCAAAATCGCCTTCAATACCTGACGGCCGATGCGGCCGAAGCCGTTGATGCCTACGTTGACAGTCATTTGAGCCTCCTAAGAAGGTGTTGTTGCAATCTGTTCTTTCCGGGCGCTGTCCCGGCTTTGTTTTGTGATTCCAATCTTAAAATCCGAAATAAGCCAAGTCAAGGTTTAACAAAAAACATATTAGTCGACATTTCAATCCAATTTAGGGAGTTTGAACTTTTTTAATCAAAATTTGCAAATCTTTGGATTTTAATTATCAGTGACATGATATTTTTTTACGCAATAAAGGCCTAATATTAGGATCTTGCGCATAGGCTTTTTTCCATGCGTTACCCAAATTTTGGCCAAGGCGCGCTTTTTTTTGGTTTTTGTGGTTTATTTTCTTCTTTTAGCGTCCGTTATGGGTTTTATCCTTGTTTTTTCCCTGTCTTCCGGCCCTTGTGCCCAGCGCTCGGGGCCTTGCCAGCGGAGCTGGCCAAAGGCCGGGCATCTCAGGTGGGAAGGGCCTGTCAGTTCACTATAGCAAATATTGCAAGATAGTAAACAGGACTGGCGGGAAATCCCGTAAAAGCCTTGTGGGGGGCGGCACCTCTTTCCTGACACTTGGGCGGGACAAGTTCCAGGGGCTTCGCGGGTTTTCAAAGGCCGGGTCTTGGGGGGGCATTCGGGTAATTTCTTGACAGGCGCTTATTTTTCAAAGCAAGCGAAATATCGGGCCCTTGAAAGCGTTAAAAAAGCCCAAGGCGCGCGAATGCCTGAAACTTATGGGGGCCTCATGCTTAGCTATAAAAGCAATCGGCTGCCCCATATTTTGTGCGCATGCCTTTGGCCCATGCCTTTTGCCCATGCCCATACCCACGCCCATGCCTAAAATGGCATCCATTGGCGAGCCGTTTGGCCCTTCCCCCAAGCCTGCCTTGAAAGCCCTTCCCAAGGCCATGCCTTGGCCAAAAAATAGTTGGGGAGGAAAGTCAGGCCAAAGGGCAAGGGGGAGGCCAATGCCAATGGCCGCTTTGGGAAAGGCCACGATCCCGCCCAAAAGGCCGCCAAAGGGGCCGGGGTTCCCCCCGGCCCGTTGTCAAATTATGTGAAAAGCTAGTATAATTACCCTTCCTGGGGCCCCGGAGGGCGCATCCCAGGATTTTCCATGCGACGGAAGGATTATCCCCCCAATGCTCGACAAAACCAACAGCAACAGCCACAGAACCTTCACCCTGGGGGATCCCTATCCGGTCAACGCCCTGGGCACGGGGGAGTCCTGGAGGCTCTTCACCATAATGAGCGAGTTCGTAAAGGCCTTCACCGCCATGAGCGAGGTGGGCCCTTGCGTGAGCATGTTCGGTTCCGCCAGGGCGAAGCCCGGGGACCCGGACTACAAGATGGCCGAGGAGACGGCCCGGCTTCTGGCCCAGAACGGCTTCGGGGTGGTCTCGGGCGGCGGGGGCGGCATCATGGAGGCCGTGAACAAGGGGGCGGCCGAGGCAGGGGGCCTCTCCATCGGCCTCAACATCGAGCTCCCCCACGAGCAGATCCCCAACAGCTACAGCAACCTTAAGATGGACTTCCACTACTTCTTCATCCGCAAGGTTGCCTTCGTGAAGTACAGCCAGGCCTACGTGATACTCCCGGGGGGCTTCGGCACCCTGGACGAGCTCTTCGAGGCCCTCACCCTCATCCAGACCAAGAGGATAAGGTCATTCCCGGCCTTCCTGATGGGTTCCGAGTACTGGAAGGGCCTTATGGAGTGGATGAAGGGCCCCATGCTGGGGAGGGCCTTCATATCCCCGGGGGACCTGGAGCTCTTCCAGATAATCGACGAGCCCGAGGAGGTGCTGAAAAGCATCAAGCGCACCCTCGTGCTCTGAGACTAAGGTCCCCAGCGCCCACTTACCATTGGGCTTTGGCTTAAAGGAGGCGGAACGTGCCATTCCGCGCAATATGCATAAACCGCATCCAATCACCCGCGACGGGGCCATGAGCCGCTTGGCCGGGGGCAACACGGCGCCACTCCTAATCTTGCTCGCGGCCCTCGGCCTTTCCCTTGCCGGCTGCGCCGCCAGGGGCCCGAGCGCCGGCCCCCCGGTGGACACACCCACCGTGCCGCAAGCGGACACCCGCCCCATGGGGCGGGTGCCTGAGCCCTGGGGCAACCTTGCCGCGAGGCTCGCCGTGAAGGGGCTCCCCTCCGACAGGCTAGGGGGCTTCTTCGGCAACCCCGGGCTGAGCTTCACCCCTGGCCCGATGGAGACCAAGCTCAGGGAGCTCTTCCCCATCTTCTTCCGCTCCGAGCTCACCAAGGAGGCCCAGGAGAAGCTCTGGCAGCTGGGCTACGACATCACCGTGGACGGCCGCAACGGCTCGGGCACCAGGGCCAGGGTGAAGGAGTTCCAGAGGGACAGGGGCCTTCCCCAGACCGGGAAGATCGACAAATCCCTCATTGGCTCCCTGGACAAGGCCCTGGCGGGCGGCAGGCTTAGGCCCCTAAGCGAGTACAAGCCCCCGGCACCCACCAAGCCCAACCGCTCGGTCACCCACACCCAGTTCACCAACGCCGGCGCCATCTCCCAGATAAGGGCCAACTACCTGGCCGACAAGGCCATCTTCGACAGGGCCCAGGCCGCCTTCCAGGTGCCTGGGCCACTCGTGGCCTCCATAATGTGGATTGAGACGGGCTACGGCAACTATTTCGGGAAACAGAAGGCTGCCGTGCAGCTGGCCTCCATGGCGGCCTGCCGCGACTACGCCCTGATACGCCCGTATGTCTCCGACCTGGAGGAGGACCAGGAGGCCAGGGCCTACCTGACGGAGACCAGCGCCCAGAGGGGCCTCTGGGCGCAGGACGAGCTCCAGGCCCTGCTCGACTACGCCTGGAAGAACGGCCTGGACCCCATGGAGTTCCCCGGCTCCATATACGGGGCCATAGGCTACGGGCAGTTCATGCCCTCCAACATCGCCAAGTTCGCGGTTGACGGGGACGGGGACAACAGGATCAACCTCTTCTCCAAGCCCGACGCGATATTCAGCATAGCCAACTACCTCAGGCAGAACGGCTGGTCCGGGGACATGTCCTCCGAGGAAAGGCGCAGGTCCGCCATCCTCCACTACAACCGCAGCGGGACCTACGTGAACACCGTCCTGTACGTCATGGACGCCCTGTCCAGGTAGCCGCCCCGCCCCGGGGCCTGACAGGCCCCGGGGCGGGGCCTCAAACCTTGCCCCCCCTGGTGCCAGGGGGGGTCACGGGACTTTGGTTTTTTTTGGGGGCTCGCCTTTGGGGACCCCCTGGGAGCCCCCCGGTTTGTTGAAAAAATTCAATGATTTGGGGGGGTTAGGGCTAAAGGCAGGGGATTTTAACAAAATTTTCCCCCCCCTAAAAAAATCCTTGCAATCCCGGGCGAAATGGGTATACTTGCTTTATTAGGTAGACGGAAGAGGTCGCAAGCCTCTTCGATAGTATTCTGGGAATCTCGTTTAAATCGAGAGCGGGCCCGCCTCTGTAACCGGGGACCGAAGCGAAATGGATGGGTGAGGCATCCAAAAGCCACTGGCTCTTATCCAAGGGGGCTGGGAAGGCAATCGCCAGGGACGATCCGGGAGCCAGAAACCAGAGTTTGCCAGTCATTCTTCCCCGTGGTCCGGGAAGTTGGTTCAGGATAAGTAGGGCATCCCGAATCCCAATTTTATTTGGATTCGGGTTTTTTTTTGGGAAACCGAGGAAACCCTGCTTTCCGGACTCTACCAACCGCGGAACAATCCCCTTGGGATAGGCGGGGACCCCCGAAGGGCGGGTGTCCCAACCGGAAGAAACTCTAACTTTCAAGGAGGTGCCCATATTACATTAACCAATGGCATTGATTGTCCGGCATAGGGAAGCGTCGTTGAAAGCGAACACGGTCCCGCCGCTGTAGCCGGGGACGAACACGGGTATGCGGGAGTTGGTTTTTTGGTGTAAAGGTCAGAGCCACACCAGGAAGCCGGAAAAACCCTTAGGGGTCTCCAGTTTACGTCACTGAGGCACCAAAGCCTCGGGAAGGCGCCGTAAGTAGGATGATCCGGGAGTCAGAAAACCTGGCCGGATACAACTTTGCGTGACAAAAGGCACGTGGAAATGCCTTACGTAAAGCCCTGGGTAATAGGGTAACCCCCGGGCCTGCGACGAAAACCGAACATAGAAATGGAGATAGGCCCAAGAAAGCCTTTTGGCTGGTTCTACCTCCCCGGCCGAAACGGCAAAATATGGGAAAAGCCCGTTTCTACGATCGATATGGGCGGTTTTCATCACATAAAAGTACCGACGACCTTGCAGGAAAACGGCTCTCTTCTTGAAGGCGTTGGAACTTGTTCTCTTCCAGGGAGAGATCCTTGGAGATGGAAAAAGGCTTCCCGAAGTTGGAGTGAGCGGGGAGCCTTTTTCTTATCCTCGCAATCCCCCTTTTAGCCCCCGCCCAGCCCCCGCCCAGCCCCCGCCCAGCCCCCGATTATCCCCCTCCTTTCGCCCCTCCCAAGTTCCCCTGGCAGCCGGAAAAGCCTTTCCTTGCTTTTCCCACTTAACCTTCTACCCAAGCGCCCTCTTTGCCCTGGCCCTTGCGGTATCCTCGGCGCATACGCTATTGGTAGCGTGGGACATTCCCAAAACCCCCGAGCGTAAAGGCCGGCAGCGCTCGGGCGCGAGATAGGGCAAGGGAAAAAGGGAAAAGAGCAAAAGAAAATTTTCACAAACATTTGGCACAACAAAGAAATAAAGACAGCAATCCCACGGGCTGACACGGGGATCGCCTCAAAGCGGCTTGTGGCTTAAGGAAAATGCCCATCCCCGGCGCGGGCCTTGGGCTTGTGCCATCCCAATCGCCAAGGCCTTGGGACCGGTTCCGCTTTGTCCCGAAGATTGCCAAGAGGATCCTTTCCGGGGGCCCTTGACGGGCATCCCCTTGAAGCTTGGCCCCGGGCAAGTCTTTCTGTCTTGGGCGCCGATGCCTCGGGCGGGATCCTTGGTGGGATTTTCGCATTGATTTTTGGATAAATCGGGCTCAAGGCAAGGCCAGAGCTGGGCTTTAAAAATTATAATCTTCCTAAGGGATGCCAGGGATTTGCAAACAATTATTCCAAAAATCGCGCCTGATCCCGGGAACCCCAGTCCTGGAGTGGCTTTCCCGGGGACAGGGATATGCAGGGTTCTCTCTGCGGTCCCACGCAAAATGAGAAAGGCGCAGGATGAAACCCCGCAAAAAGTCGCGAGTTGCGGAAAAAAAGTCTTGCAATCCGTCCCAAAAAGGGTAAAATCGGATCATGGGGCAAGGCTATGTGAATGCGTTTCTCTGGCCGTGCCAACTGGGAATCTCGTTAAAACCGAGAGCGGGCCCGCCTCTGTGACCGTGGATCTGGGTGAAATGGACCTCCAAGCGTCCAAACGCCACTGGCCCTGAAAAGGGCTGGGAAGGCAATCGCCCAGGGATGATACGGGAGCCAGAAACCAGTTTCCGGACATACCATTCTCCCCGTGGTCCGGGAGACGGATTCAGGATAAGACGGGCATCCCGAATACCATATTTTTGCATGGGTTCGGGTTTTTTTTGGCCCTGACCCCACGGGGACATAGGAATAATAACAGGGAGCGGCCGTAGCCGGCATTCCGGGATGATATGGGCAGACCGGTCTCCAGGCATTCCGGCCGCAGCGATTCCAACAAAATTTTCGGCAAGCCATTGGCCAACAAAAGTTCTCCAAAGGCTTCCGGATCCGGTCACTCTTGGGGAGCAATCCCTGGGATGAGGAAAAGGCCTCTTAATTAGTGGAGTGAGGAGGAGGCCTTTTTCTTTTGGGCGCACTCGCGCCCAAAAGAAAAAGGCCATGACCGGATAATCACGGACAGTTCTGGATAATTCTGGATAGTTCTGGATAATTCCGGATAATTCCGGATAATCCCGAATAATCGGAGGGAAAATCGGGAACGCGCGCCAAAGGCGGCCCAACGCCTGTGGCGCGGCCTAGCAAGGTATAATCTCCTTTGTCCAAACGAGGGGGCCGCAAGGCCCCCTCGTTTGTTCTTGATGGCTGGATGGGGGCCTACGGGCCCCCTTCAGGTCAGATTGGTCATCCCCAATGACAAGGGGGCCGCGAGGCCCCCTTGCTTGGCGCTTTTCCCGGCAACGGGGCCGCGAGGCCCCCTTGTTTGTGCGGGGAGGGGGCAAAGGCCCCCTGCGGTTGGGTGTCCGATAGATACGGGGGAAGGGGCCAAGGGCCCCTTGGGCCCGGGGCCCCGGGCTAGACCCCGTAGGTCTGCAGGTAGGAGAAAAGATCCTCCACGGTCGCGGACGAGAGCGGGGCCATGGTCCCCTTCTGGAGCACGGGCACCTTCTCGTTGTGGAGGAACTCCACTATCTCCCGGATGCCGCAGATGACCTGCACCTCCAGGCTGGTCTTCAGCTTGAAGTTCTTTATGGCGTTCTGGCCCTTCTCGCCTATCATGGCGACCCCGGCGGAGTCGTAGACGGCGGTCGTCTGCTCCCTGTCGAGGTAGAGGCAGACCCCGGCCGGGTAGTAGCTGTGGCCGTTCTTCACGGCCTCGGCCGTGAGCTTGCCCAAGAGGTCCAGCTTCGTGTTCATGGTGGTCGCCACATCGTCTATTATGAGGACCCTCGCCCCGTCGTGCAGGGCGCCGGTAACGAAGAGGGCCCCGGCGTGGGAGGCCTCCCCGTGGGTCTTGGCCTCCTTGCGGTCGTAGTCGAAGCCCTTGTCCACCTGGTAGATCTTCCACAGGGCGATGGCCACGGCGGCGGCCAGGGCGCTGCCCTTGTAGCTGGGGGCGACAATCACGTCGAAGTCCTCGACCGTCTTGGTGTCGACAAGGTAGCTCGCCATGATGCGCCCCAGGTCGCAGATGAGCCTGCCCTTGTGGAAGAGGCCGAAGTTCACGAAGTAGGGGGTGGGCCTGCCGTCCTTAAGGAAGAGCCCGTCGGCGAAGTACAGGGCCTTGGACTCGGCAAGCAAGATAGCCAGTTCCTTTTTGCAGATGTTCATATGTCCTCGCAGGGGGCTTGGGGGCCCCGCGCGGCCGCGGGGCCCGCCCGGGGGTTGGAAGGGCTTGCGCCCCTTCGCCCGTCAGATTCCCTTGTCCAGCCACTTCATCATCTTCCTGAGCTCGCGGCCAACCTCGTTGATGGGGTGCTCGGCCTCCTGCTGCCTCCTGATGAGGAAGGAGGGCCGCCCCGCCTTGTTCTCGAGTATCCACTCCCGGGCGAACTCGCCCTCCTGGATCTCCCTTAGGATCTCCAGCATCTCCTCGCGGGTTTCCTCGTTCACGATGCGGCGGCCCCTCGTGTAGTCGCCGAACTCGGCGGTGTCGGAGATCGAGTAGCGCATGAGGTCAAGGCCGCCCTGGTAGAGGAGATCGACTATGAGCTTCATCTCGTGGAGGCACTCGAAGTAGGCTATCTCGGGCTGGTAGCCGGCGGCCACCAGGGTCTCCCAGCCTGCCTTTATGAGCTCGCTCACCCCGCCGCAGAGGACCACCTGCTCGCCGAAGAGGTCCGTCTCGGTCTCCTCCTTGAAGGTCGTCTCGATGAGACCCGCCCGGGTGGCCCCGATGCCGGTCGCGTAGGCGAGGGCCCAGGGAAGGGCGTTGCCGTCGGCGTCCTGCTCGATCGCGACGAGGGCGGGGACGCCCGCGCCCTTCACGTACTCGGAGCGGACCAGGTGCCCGGGGCCCTTGGGGGCGACCATGGCCACGGATATGTCCTTGGGGGCCAGTATCTGCTTGAAGTGGACCGAGAAGCCGTGGCTGAAGAGGAGCATCTTGCCGGCCGAGAGGTTGGGCAGTATGTCCTTCTCGTAGACCAGGGGCTGGACGGGGTCGGGGAGCAGTATCTGGATGATGTCGGCCTGCTTGGTGGCCTCGGCCACGCTCACCGGCTTGAAGCCGTGCTCCAGGGCGAGCTTGTGGTTCTCGGTTCCCGGTACCTCCGACACGACCACCGCAAGGCCCGAGTCCCGGAGGTTCTGGGCCTGCCCGTGGCCCTGGCTGCCATAGCCGAGGATGGCTATGGTCTTCCCGTTCAGCGGTGCGGTGGGCGCGTCTTTTTCGTAGTAGATTCTCATTGTCTTCTTCTGTCTCCTGATGGTGGTTTTGGGAAGCCACCGCCCTTGGGCTGGGTGCCGGGCTTGTTTTCGTGCCTTGTTCGGGCATCTAAGCCTGTGGCGCCGGCTATGGGGCTTGGGCTTGGTACTTGGCTATTTTTCCTTGCGGGCCTTGCCCTTGGGCGAGCCGTTGGCGGGTTTCGGGCTGGGGCTCTTGGTCATGGCGGTGGGGCCGGTCGAGACCAGCTCGTCTATGCCGAAGGCCTGGAAGAGCCCCAGGGCCGCCTTTATCTTGCCGGGGCCGCCCGTGAGCTCCAGGGCGAAGTTCCTCAAGGACACGTCCACCACCTTGGCCCTGAAGATGCCGCAGAGGCGCATTATCTCCGAGCGGTTGGAGGGGAGCTCGGCCCTTACCCTCACCATGACCAGCTGGCGCTCCACGTAGTCGGTAAAGGAGAGATCTGTCACCTTGATGACGTTCACCAGCTTCCTCAGCTGCTTGATTATCTGCTGGATGATCTTGGGGTTGCCGGTGATGATGAGGGTGATTATGGATATCTCCGGGTCCATGGTCTGGGCGACCGAGAGGCTGTCTATGTTGAAGCCCCTCCCGGATATGAGCGTTATGACCCTCGCGAGCACCCCCGGGCGGTTGTCCACCTGGATGGACAGGGTGTGCCGCGTGGGCTGGTCGGACTGGGGATCGTGGTTCGTGTTGTCCATTTTGTCGCCCTCCTACTTTCCCGGGGCCGGGGGTGGGTCAGCCGGCTGGAGCAGCATCTCGTCTATGGCCTTGCCGGCCGGGACCATGGGGTAGACAAGCGCGCTTGGGTCCACCCGGAAGTCCATTATGGCGGGCCCCGGGTGCGCCAGGGCCTCGGCTATGACCGCATCCACCTCCGAGGGTTTTTCCGCGACCAGGCCCCTGATGCCAAAGGCGTCCGCGAGCTTCACGAAGTCGGGGGACGGGTCGAGTATCGTCTGGGCGTAGTTGCCGCCGTAGAAGAGCTCCTGCCACTGGCGGACCATGCCGAGGGCCCTGTTGTTGAGTATCGCGACCTTCACCGGGAGCCTTTCCTGGGCGACGGTCGCGAGCTCCTGGATGTTCATGAGTATTGAGCCGTCCCCGGCAATGTCTATGACGGTCGCCTCCGGGCGCGCGACCTGCGCGCCCAGGGCCGCCGGGAGCCCGAACCCCATCACGCCCAGGCCGCCCGAGGATATGAACTGCCTGGGCCTCTGGCAGGGGTAGAACTGCGCGGCCCACATCTGGTGCTGGCCCACCTCGGTCACTATCACCGCCTTGCCGGAGGTGCCTTTGTAGAGGGCCTCGACCACGGCCTGGGGCTGTATGAGCCCGTTTCCCGGGTTGGGCACCCTGAGCGGGTGCTCCTTTTCCCAGGCGGCTATCATCCCGTGCCACAGGGAACGGGCCTCCTTGGGGTAGCCGGGCACCGCCCCCAAGACGTCCAGTATGGCCAGAAGGGCCTGCCTTGCGTCCGCCACCAAGGGCACGTCCGCGTCCAGGATCTTGTGGATGGAGGTGGTGTCCACGTCTATGTGGATGAAGGTGGCCTTGGGGGCGAAGCTCCCAAGGGCCCCGGTCACCCGGTCGTCGAAGCGGGCGCCCACCGCGAGTATCAGGTCGGCGTCCTGGACCGCCATGTTGGCCCGGTAGGTGCCGTGCATGCCCAGCATGCCCAGAAAGAGCCTGTGGGTGCCAGGGAACCCCCCGAGGCCCATGAGGGTGGTGGTGACCGGTATGTCCAGAACCTCCGCGAGCTTCAGAAGGACGTCGCTCGCGCCCGACGATATCACCCCGCCGCCCGCGTAGACCACGGGCCTCTCGGCCGCCCGGAGGAGCTCCGCCGCCTTGGCCACCTGCCTCGGGTGGGGGATCAGGTGGGGCTGGTAGGCCCTCATGTTGATGGTCTTGGGGTATTCGAAGGCGGCCATCCCGCCTATGACGTCCTTGGGAAGGTCCACCAGCACGGCCCCGGGCCTCCCGCTGGTGGCCACATAGAAGGCCTCCTTGACCGTGGAGGCGAGCTCCTCGGTGGACATCACCAGGTAGTTGTGCTTGGTCACCGGCCGTGAGATGCCGACTATGTCGACCTCTTGGAAGGCGTCGTTCCCTATGAGCATCCGGGCCACCTGCCCGGAGAACACCAAGACAGGGACCGAGTCCATGTTGGCGCCGGCGAGGCCGGTGATGGTGTTGGTCGCGCCAGGGCCGGAGGTGACCAGTACCACCCCGGGCCTGCCCGTGCTTCTGGCGTAGCCCTCGGCCGCATGGACCGCGGCCTGCTCGTGCCTCGTCAATACGAAGCGGAGGCCGCTTTCCGCGAGGGCGTGGTGGATGTCGACGGTTGCGGCCCCGGGGTAGCCGAATATCACCTCGACCCCTTCCTTCCTCCAGCACTCTATGAGGATACGGGCTCCGTTCATTCTTTCCATGGTGGGTGTTGCCTTGCTCTCCGGGGGGTACCCTCCCGGGCGGGAAAACCAGCGCCCCCCGGTGGGCCCGAAAGGGCCCCCCCGGGGGGAAAAGCCGGCCCCTTCCCCCGGTGGGGGAAGGGGCCTTTGGGGGGCCTTGGGCCCCCGGGGCCTCGGATGCCGTTGGATCAGGGCCTTGTGGGGTGACAGGTTTCCGGAGCCATTCGCCTAGGGCCCGGAAAGCGTCCCGGGGGCCCGGGCCATTGGGGCCGCGGGCCCCCGGGAGGGTTGTTTTCGAAAATTTTGGGTTTTGTGGGTCGGGGGCCCGCAAGATGGCCTGAGGCCCCCTGCCGTTTCCGCTAGTTGCGGTGCTGGGCCAGGATCCTCTCTATCTGATCCTTCCCCTTCAGCTTGGCCTTCTGTATGGTCTTCCTCTCCTGCTCCTCGTCCAGGTTCAGGTGGAGGAGCTTGTTTAGCTCGTCTAGCCTTTTCTCGAAGTTGCGGTGGCTCTCCACCAGCTGCCTGAGTTCCTGGTTCTCGGGTAGCAATCTTGCGATTAGTGCTTCGTCCTGGGCTTCCATTGTCCTTAGCCTCCACGGCGGGTGCCTGTTAGGGCGGATGGTGGGTGTGAAGCGACCGGGAGGGGCCCGGGCGAGGCTCCCTTCCAGTTGCCGGGGGGGTGGTCCCGGCCGCGACTCGGATGTGTGCCGGGACAGCGCGGATTTAAGCCCAGTATATGGATTAAGGGCTTGACTGTCAACCTTCATGGGCCCCCCTGAGGGCCTCCCAGGGCCACTTGGGCCGACTTGGGGGCCACCCCTTGCGGCCCTGGCCCTGGCCGGGGCCTTTGGGCCTTCTTTGCGGATCCGAAAAGGGGGCTGCGGGCCTTCCGGGCGGCCCCGCGGGGGGGCGATTCGCCCAGGGCAAGCCTTGTTGGCGGCCAAGGCCCCGGGGCCCTAAGCTTTGCGGTTCATTGGCCTTTCCCCTTGGCCAAGTGCCCGCAAGGCTAGAAGGGCGCGATTTTGCCCTTGGCAGGGGGTGGCCGGAAAACCCTTGAGGCACGCTGCCCTTGGGGAGCGAGGGTCCCTGTGCGAGGGAGGCGGGCTATGCGCCCAACAGGCCAGGGCCCCTTTGCCGCATCGGGTGGCTAAAATGAATACGCTTTGGAAAACATGGGATACTGCGGCATATTTTGGGTTTTGATAAAGTCGCCTTGCGGGAAAGTGGCTTTGTTGTGGATTATTGCAGGTAGCTTGGGAAATCCCCGGGGATGCTTTTCACGTTTGATTACGGATAATCGCGAATCCTAATCATTTTTCGATTGTTTGCGAGGATAAAACCGGTTGGGATTTTTTTGGCAAGTCAATTCCCATAACGCCTTACGCCTGTGGCAAGATGGCTTCATAAGAAGTATTAGGTGTTTTTACATTTTTTCAAACAGTTGCGGATAGCTTAGGTAAAATGCGTTTATATGAATTTGAAAAACCCAACATTTTATTTAGGGAAACACCGAGTTAGAAATAAGCAGCTATACCTATCAAGTTCAGTCTATATATGGATAAAAATAAAAAAATAACTCATTATGTGGGTATTCCAAGCTGCTACTTAAATCTTGCCAACAAAGGATTAGGGTTTTGGGATATAATGGCATGGTAGGGTTTTCCATTATATGGCCTGTACAAGCCATTAACGCAGTTAGCAAACTTTCCTGCGATTTTACGTCAAATGGCGAGTTTTCCTGAATTTTTACGCATTATCTTCTTTTTTGGATATTTTTTTTATTTTAATTTTTATAGACTATTTCACATACTTTTGTCATATACTATGCGGCTTAAACCGCAATGGCAACATTTTCGAATTACCCAGCGAGGTTAATTGGATGCCTTCCCCAA
>JAITKK010000084.1 GCA_031278475.1 Deltaproteobacteria bacterium | reverse complement strand
CCGGAGTAGGAAAAGCCCTGGAGCAGGTATTTCCCGGGGACCCTCAGCTTGGTGTTCCCAAGGTAGCCCCTGCCCAAAACATAGGTGTCCTGGTAGACCAGGATGATGCTGCGGGAGGGCTTGCCCGTGTGCGGGTCCACGAAGAAGGAGCCCTTCCAGGCCGGGCCCGGGGAAAAGTCCCCCATGGCCCTGAGCAGGGAGCCAGCGTCCCTGGGGGTGGTGAGCCCCAGGAGCAGCCCCCGCCCGTACTCTATGGCCCCGAAACTCCTGATGAGCCCCGAGGGGTAGACCCAGGTGCCCAGCCGGCCGGCGGCCCCGGCCTTGTCGGCCTTGTCCTCCAGCAGCCCCACGTAGCGGGTCCAGTAGTCCGGCTTCCCCATCTCGGGGCCCTCGGGAAGGGGGACGCCCAGGGCCTCGGGGAAGCCCATGATGGGGGAGGGCATGTCGGCCTCCGGGAAGTAGCCCCCGTGCCTGAGGACGGAGCCGATAAGGGCCTGGGCGTGGGCGTCGTTGGTAGAGTAGAAGGCCGTGTCGGGCCCGTATTCCTCCAGCCAGCCCGGGTAGCGCCCCTCTATGTCCTTCCTCGCCGCGTCTATCCCGCCCGGGCCGGTGGGGTCAAGGCCCTCGACGGCGTGGAAGGACAGCCCCAGGTCGGAGCAGGCCATCTCCATCAGCCCCCGCATCCTTCCGACCTGCGGGACGGAAAGGTGCCTCGGGAAGGAGATGTGGACGAACGCCTTCGCCCCCAGCTCCTTCGCGCCCCTTGGGATGAGATAGCCCCTGGCCACGAAGTCCGTCATTATGACCAGATCGCTCGCCTGGGCCACCTGGGCCAGATCCTCGTGGGCCTCGCTAACGATTGTGAATATGTCGGGCCTCTGGGCCATGACGGCCCTAAGGCCCGCGAGAGTTCCCGGCACCCCCTCGTTTATCACTATCACCTTGGTGAGCGGGTCGTCCATCAGCCCCTCTATGAGCCTCTGGGTGGCCGCCGGGTTGTCGGCGAAATCGCGTCCGACGACCTCGACGCGCACCATGCCGCTCTCGTTCGCGTCCCCGTAGATGCGCTGCATCTCCCTCGCCCCCAGAAGGTCGTCCACCGATTGGCCTGTGTCGCTCGCCAGGACACCTATGCGGAAGTCGCTGGGGTCCCTGGGCTGGGGGATGTCGTAGTACTTCCCTGGGACCCTCGCCCCTGGGAGCGCGATCGCGCCCATGCCCAGTATATCAAGTCCCTGGGTCGCCATGACGAACCTCGGCACCTCCCTCCCGGTGAGCGGGTCCTGGTAGCCGCCGACATGCCAGCCGGACCCCTTGGCCCCGGACCCCAGGACGCCCTCGAAGTCGGAAACCGCGAGCGTCCCGGACAACAGCCCCACCGAGAGCTCTATGAGCCCCCTCGCGAGCCCCCCTCCCAAAGAGGAGGGCCAGGTCGCCACCCTCCCGGAAAAGCCCCCCTTTACGGCCGCGGCCTCCAGCTCGCCAAGGGGGGCCCTGGGGCCCCCCAGCCTGGAGGGGTCCAGCCCGAAGGCCTCCGGGTAGCCCACGTAGGGGGACGGGTCGAAGCCCTCGAGGTAAAAACCGCCCTGGGCGGAAACCGCCTTTATGAGCGGGGCCTTTAGCTCTTCATGGCAGGCGAAGAAGGCCGTGAATGGCCCGTGCCGCTGAAGAAGGCCCGCAAAGCTTGCCTCGAGCCAGGCGGCCGCCTTGGACCCGTCCCCGGGGGCGGCCGTGTCATAGGGGTCGCCCCAGGCAGGGCGCGAGAGAACCTCGTCCGGCACGACCACCTGGCCCACCTCCAGGCCGCCGTCCGCGGCGGCCTTTTCCATCACCGCCAGAAACCTCAGCTGGGGAAGCCGCGGGTGCCCCCTCGCGCAGAGCCTCACGATGCCCTTCGCCCCAAGGCCCCTCGCCGCGTTGGCGACCGCGAAGCCCATGGCCACGTTGTCCCCGCCCACGGCCAAGGTGGCGTCCCTGGCGATGGCCCCGGGATCCTCCGAGGGCCTGGAGGCGAAGAGAAGGAGCCGGGGGCGGGCCTTGCGGATATCCCGGAAGGCCTTGGCCGTGCCCTGGCCCGCCGCCAACACCACTATGGCCCCGACCTTGGGGTCGGAGGCGGCAATGGCGAGGCAGCTTCCCAAATCACCGCAGCCCCCGTCGCCCAGGCTTATGCGCCTTATCCTCCCGCCCGTGGCGGCGTCCCCGTGGGTCTCGATGGCCTGGGCGACGGCCCTTGCCTCGTCCGGGGCGACGGCCTCTGGGGGCGAGAGAACCGCGACCAGCATGTCCGTCTCGAAGTAGGTCTCGACGCCCACCCTCGGCTCCACCCTGAAATGCCGCCACAGGAGAAAGCACAACAGCGCCAGAAGCCCGAGCCCCAAGACCAACAGGGCAATCCTCGCCTTGCGGGGCCGGCTCTTCGTCTCGGTCACAGGGATGCCTTTGGAAAGGCCGCGCCCAAGAGGCATCCCAGGCGGGTTCCGGGAAGGGCAAGGCCCGCCCTTTTAGAAAAGCACGGGGTCACGGGCTTTGGATATATCCCCCAGGACTGCGCAAGGGAACCGGGAAAATTGCCGGGAAGTTTGCCAAGAAAGAATGTCTGCAAGGAAAAGGGCTCCATCCAATAAGCGTCCCAAGGGGGCACGGGGCCATTGACTTAGGCTGTCAAGAAGCCGGTTACAAAAACAACTTCGGGCATTACCACAATTTGCCATAATATGGAAACATTAGCCCAAAACCATAGGGTAAAGGCCTAAAAAACAAAAGGGTGCCAAAAGACCGGTCAATACATTGTCAAAGCAAAACAAAATATAATTTCATACAATAGGATCCAAGCAAAACAAAAAAGCAAAAAAGCAAAAAAGCAAAAAAGCAAAAACAAAAACAAAAAAATCTAAGAGGCAAAACCCAAGAGGCAAAACCTAAGCGGCTAAACCTAAGCGGCTAAACCTAAGAGGCTAAACCTAAACGGCAAAACCTAAAGGGCTAAGACTTTCGACATAACGCCGATACGAGAGGTATTTGAAGAAATCACCCTGAAACTTGTGAAGATAAAAAAAGAACAAAGATTCCAAAAAACACCCTAATCAAATCCAATTGGATACAATAAAATAAAATTCATTGCCACCGCTTGGATAACACAATCCCGAATTGGATAACACAACCCAGAATTGTATAACACAATACCGAATTGGATAACACAATCCTTAATTGGATAACAGAATCCCGAATAAGCAAAAAAACAATAGATCGTAAAAAATCCAGGAAAACCCAGAGCCGCATGGCCCGCATGGCCCACATGGCTTGACTGGCTTGAATGGCCCGCATGTGCCACATGGCCCGCATGGCTTGCATGGCCCGCATGGGTAAGATAGCCATCCGCTTTTGAAATACTCAAAAGTCTTTTACAATACCTTGGCAAAAAAGCAAAAGCCCTGGGCCAAAGGTTTTCCCCAAGCTATCCCTGGGATCCCCTAAAGGGCACCCTTGCCCCCTGGGGCTTTTTGGAACAAACAACCTTATAACAAAGTGACACTTATGTAAAGGACCGCAGGCAAGTGTCCCCTACCCGATCCTCGCCTTGAGGAAGTCCCTTAGCTCCTTGTCCCAAAACTCGTAGGCCGGTGGCAATAGGTGAAGGCCGTCGAGGGTGAACTCGTCCTTGAGGTCGCCCATGGGGTCCATGAGCGGTCCCCTGAAGTCAAGTATGGGGATGGCCTTCTTGGACGCCTGCACCTCAAGGTGGAAGTTGAGATCGAAGATGGCCGTGTTCCCGAGCCCCCAGTCCCCGGACGGGAAACGCCTTGGGTTCACCGGTAGCAGCGGGTGCAGCACAAGGACGGGCGGCTTGTCCTCCCCCAATATGGCCTCCCACAGCCTCACGTGCCTGACCACGATGTCAGGCGGCCTCTCGCCCTGGCCCAGATCGTTGATGCCCACCAAGAGGAAGACGAAGTCAGGGTCGGGATCCCAGATGGCGTGCAGCCTCGCGAGCATCCCCCAGGTGGTGTCCCCGGATACGCCCAGGTTCCTGAGGCTGATGCCCGGGAGCGCCTCGGTCAGGGGGAACTGCCCGTGCTCGGTGAGGCTGTCGCCCAGGAGCACCACGGTCTTGTCCGCTTTCCCGCTCACGCGCCCGGCTCCGGAAGCACCCGGAAGGGGCCCCCTGTGGGCCCGCGGTCGATCCCCCCAGGCATCGTCAGTCCCTCTTCCCAAGGCCCTCGGGCTCGCCGCCCAGGGAAAGGGCCCCCGGGGCCATGGGGCCGGCATCCTCTTCGGCGGGCCCAATAGAAGGCGCGGGATCCTGGCCCTCCTGGCCTTCCTGGCCCTCGGCCCCCTGCGGGACCCCCCCGATGGGGGCATCCTCCTCCCCCAGCATGAGCCTAGGTAGCTCCCTGGCCTCCTTGTCCTTGGGCATCATCAGCTGCCGGTAGATGTACACGGATATGGGCACCCCCAGGAACATGCCCCACATGCCCATCAGGCTGTGGGCTATGTAGAGGATTATGAGCGTCATGACCGGGTTCAGGCGCATGACCCTTGAGACAATCCTGGGGTTCAGCACGTAGGCCTCGAGCAAGTGGATGAAGCAGATGAGGAGGGCCGAGAAGGCCACCATGTGGAAGCCGCCCACGTTGAGCGACACGAGGAGTATGGGGATGGAGGATATTATGAAGCCCAGGACGGGCACAAGGCCGCAGGCGAAGACCACCACCGAGAGCAGCGCGGTGGTGCCCGTCCCTATCAGGGTGAGGCCCAGGAAGGTGAGGGTGGTGTTTATGAGGGAGATGTAGATCTGGGCCCGGAAGTTCTCCCCCACCACCCTCGCGAACTGGATGACCGAGGATGCCGTCTCGTTGTAGATGATGTCCAGCTTGGATTGCCTGAGGCCCCTAACCTTCTCGATCAGGTGCGGGAGATCCATCACTATGAGGAAGCTGAAGATGATGGCTATGAAGAACCAGGACAATATGTGCCAGGCCCTGCCCATGATGCCAAGGGTCAGCTGCCAGCCCTTGGAGAGTATGGCCTCCAAGGTGAAGGCCTCCCTGGCCCTGTCTATGGCCGGGGCAAGGGTGGGGTAGTTGTCCCTCACGCCGTTTATGTAGGTGTCTATCTTCTTGATGGTCTTGGGCAGCTGCTCCGTGAAGTTCCTCGCCTCGTCGAAAATCCTCGGCAGCCCGAAGAAGAAGAGGGATACCAGGGCCAGGATGAAGAGGAGGTAGAGCACTATCACGACGAAGCGGCGCCTCATGCGGGTCAGCTTGGAAAGCGACCTCGAGACACCGTGCGCTATGAAGCACATTATGAAGGTTATGAAGATGAGTCCGAAGAGGTCGCGCAGTATCCACAGGAGGGCCGCGAAGGCGGTCCAGATGAGGAACACCCTGTTTGCCTTGGCGAACTCGAAGATGTTGAAAGCCATGGGGCGGCCACCTTGGGCATGCCGGGTGCTAGGATCCTAGATGACCCGGTTGATTACCACCCCAGCCGAGGCCTGATCGGCAATCTGCGCCACCTGGCCCAGGGCGTTGTAGTTTTTCGGCAGGTAATCGGAGGCGTGGTAGGCGCTCTTGGAGTCGGCAATGGCGCTGTAGGCCTGCTTCGTGAGATCGGGTATGTGCGCGTTCTCGTGGCGGCCCAGGGACACGGGCTGGATCTGGTGGGACAGGTAGGCGACCCTCTGCATGGGCCCGGAGGAGTTGTGGGCCATGGCCTGGGCCTCGCTCCTCGTGAGGAGCTGGGTCACGTTGGTCCTCTCGTTGTGGAGGGCCGTGCGGTAGCTGGCGGTCGCGAATATCATCGCGAGGTTGCCCCTGTTGACCGGTCCTATCACTGGCTCCGCCTTCCCGGGGCCAAAAAAGCTTGGGCCCCGCGGGGCGCAATAATGCCCCTGGCCACATTATAGCCGAAGCTAAGGCTTTTTATAAGGGCCCCCCTCCCTTGGCCCAGGATCCCTTGCCAAAGGCCCGGATAGCCCCGCCATGGCCATATATGGGCCATGTATGGGCCATATACGGGCCATCTGTTGGGCCATCTGTTGGGCCATCCTGTTGGGGCCTCCCTGGCCCCCAATCGGGCCCCCAATCGGGCCAAAACGGAAGGCTTTCAGAGGAAAGCGGCGAACCATGCGCCAAACGCGTGCCAAGCGCGTGCCGATTAAGGATCTGGCGCGGGTCAAACGTGGTATAATGTCCCATTCCCTGGATCCCCAGGCAAACACACGGCACAAGGCCCTTTTTTGGACACCGGATCGCCCCCAACAGGGGCGGCGTAGCCGCCCGAGATGTATTTAAGACCAAGGAAGCCACCATGAGCAGCCGATCCCTACCCAAGCGCAACCCCATCCAGCTAACCCGCTTCCTCGCCCTGGGCCTGGCACTGGCCCTCCTCTCCCTCTGGGGCCTGGCGGACACCCTCCACGCCCAGAAGAAGCAAGGGGCCAAGGTGCTCTCCGTGAAGGGGAAGGCCGAGATTAAGTCGGCCGGCCGCACGAAGACCGCCAGGAGGGGCGACATCATGGAGCCAGGGGACACCATAAGCGTCCCCCCCAATGGCAACGTGAAGCTCGGCACCCCCGAAGGCAATGCGGAGGTGACCTTGTCCGGAGGGACCACCCTGTCCTACGACGGCCCCACCAACGTGAACTCCCGCCCCTGGAGCCCGGGTCCCGCGGTCCCGGCGCGTGCCGGGGAGGAATCCGACATCGGGCCCCAGTTCAGCGTGACCGAGGGCGAGGCCGAGGTACTGGTGACGCCCGGGCAGCCCCTTAGGGTCGTTACCCCGCTTCTGGTCGCGGCCGTGAAAGGCACCCGCTTCAAAATCAAAGTGGAACCGGACGGAAGCTCCACCCTGAACACTACCGAGGGCTTGGTCCTTGCCGTGTCCCGGGACGGGACGGTCAAGACGTCCGGGCCCGGCGACACCGTGCGGGTGACCGCCAATGACTACACGGCCTTCCTCCGCAAGAACGGCGTCAGGCCCCAGGGCGACGGCGATTGGCGGACGGCCGACACCCAGGCCATCGAGAAGGTGGACATCCGGATCCATGGGGATAAAATGGGGAGGCAGGCCAGAAGCGGGGGAGGAAGGAGTTCCGACAACGGCTCCGCGGTGAGCACCAGCCGCTAGCCCAAGGCAAAACCCAAGCCAAGGCCGCGGCTACCCCCATGGGGGTGCCTTGCGGCCTTAGGGTGCCTTTCGTCTTTTGAGGGGGAATCGCTGGGCCGTTGGCAGTCCTTGCGCGGCCCTTGGCCAAAAAACCGGATAGGGGCCATGGGGCCCAAGGCATCCAACCCAGCCTTCGTGGCCCTGGAATTCAGGGTATGGCAACAAGCTTCCAAACGCCCTGGCGCGTGCCCGCGCCAGGGCGTTTTGACTTCCGACAGGGCCTGGTCCCCGCCAGTCCCGCCCAATTGCGCCTAACAAGCCTAAAAAGACGCACCCATCGGGCTTGCCCCGCAAAGGGCCATAAGGCCCTTCTATTGCCCCCCGGGGGCCTGGGGCAAGGGCCTCCCGCTCTCGTCGAACCACACGGTTTCCCCTGGCATGATGACCCGGTTGGGGGCCTGGGGCTGTGCCGACTGGGGCGGGGCGTAGCCCGGGGGCGGCCACTGGGTGTCGCTGGAGGGGGGCGGCCACTGGGTGTCGGCCGAGGGGGCCGCCGCCGCTGGCGGCGGGGTTTGGGCGGCGCCCGAGCCAGGGGGCCAAGAGGTGTCGGGGGAAGTCCCCTGGGGCTGGGGCTGGACCTGGGTAAGCTGCGGGTTCATCCGCTCGCCGCCAGGGCCTACCATGGGCGGGGGCGCGTAGGCCCCGCCAGGGGTGTTGAGCGTGGGCACGGCCGGCTGGCTTGGAGGGGGCGTCCCCAGGACCGGGATGTCCGGGCTCAAGGGGTTTACCGGAGTGGGCGGTGACTGGGGAGGGGCCTGGTTGCCGCTTAGGGGCGGCGGGGGCAGGGCCCCCTGCCCCTGGTAGGGGTTTTGGGCGGGCGGGTAGGCCTGCTGCTGGTAGGGATCGGCCTGCTGCTGGTAAGGGTTCTGGGGCGGGTAGGCCTGCTGCTGGTAGGGGTCCTGGGGCGGGTAGGCCTGCCCCTGGTAGGGGTCCTGGGGCGGGTAGGCCTGGGGCGGGTAGGCCTGCCCCTGGTAGGGGGCCTGGGCAGGGGCCTGGAGCTGGGCGGTGTCGGACTTCACTATGAAGTCCTTCACGTGGCCCGAGGATTTCAGGGCCTGGGCGGCGGCCGTGGCCTCTTCCTTGGTGTTGAAGGGGCCCAGGTAAACCCTGTTGGCGATGCCCCTTCCGGGGATCTCCTCCGCCCTCTGGAAGGAGGGGATGCCCAGGTTCAGAAGCCTCTGGGTCTCGGATTTGGCGGCCGCCTCGGTGGAGACGGAGCTCACCTGGACCACGTAGCCCTGGGCCAGGGCCTGCCCCGCCCCCAACGCGAGCGTCAAGAGGAGGGAGATGACGGGGCTAACAAGGATTGCGCCAAATGGGGCCCGCCTGTCGCTTCGCCCCCTTGGCTCCCAGGTGTTTTCAAGGATGGGTGCCGTCATGGTGCTATCAGCCTTTGGTGCCGCGCGGGGCCACGGTCTGCGGGGGCCTTTGGGGGAAGGGCCGGCCCCCCGGCATTGCCAGGGGGCCGGCCCACCCTCCTAGGACCCGCTCTCGGAGGCGCGTCCCTTCGGGATGCGCATCATGTACTTGTGCAGGCCGGTCCCGGCCGGGATGAGCCTGCCCATTATGACGTTGGCCTTCAGATCGTTCAAGTGGTCGACCTTCCCCGCGACAGCGGCCTCCGTGAGGACCTTGGTGGTCTCCTGGAAGCTCGCGGCCGAGATGAAGCTCTCCGTGGAAAGCGACGCCTTGGTTATGCCCTGGAGCTGCGGGGTGCCCGTCGCGGGCTCGAGCCCCTGCTCCACGGTCTCCTGGTTGATGCGGTTGAACTTCTGGCGGTCGACCGACTCGCCCACCAGGAGGCCCGTGTCGCCAGCTTGGGTGACCTTCACCTTCCTCAGCATCTGGCGGACAATGACCTCTATGTGCTTGTCGTTTATGTGCACGCCCTCCCCGCGGTATATCTTCTGGACCTCGTCGACTATGTACTTGGCGAGCTCTATCGGCCCCCTGATGGACAGGATGTCCTGCGGGTTGGCGGTGCCGTCTATCAGCTTGTCGCCCGAGTGCACGTAGTCGTTCTCGTCCACGATTATGTGCTTGCTCTTGGGGATGTCGTAGTCCTTGCCCTCCCCGCTCTCGGGCCTCACGCTTATGCGCCTCTTGCCCTTGGACAGCGACGGGCTTATGTAGACGTAGCCGTCTATCTCGGATATGACCGCTACCTCCTTGGGGGTCCTAACCTCGAAGAGCTCGGACACCCTGGGGAGGCCGCCCGTGATGTCCTTGGTCTTGATGGTCTCCTTGGTTATCTTCGCGAGCGACTGGCCCGCGAACACGTGCGCGTTGTCCTCGACCAGCAAATTGGCGTTCAAGGGCAGCTGGTAGCCGTCCTCGGAGACCTTGGAGGAGGTGAGCGGGAGCCCGTCCTTGTCGGTTATGAGGATCCTGGGCCTTATGTTGTCGGAGCCCTTGTACTCTATGACAACCTTCTCGGACTTCGAGGTCTGGGCGTCCTCCTTGGTTATCATGGTCTGGCCGTCCCGGAGGTCCTGGTACTTCACAACCCCCGTGAAATCCGAGAGTATGTGCTTCGCGAACTGGTCCCAGACCACGCAGACGGCGCCCGCCTTCACGTGCAGGTCGTAGTCCCTGGAGAGGCGCTCCTTGTCGGCCGGAAGGCTCAGGTTGTACTCCTCCAAGTGGATCCTCGCGCGGTCCACCTTCGCGAGGAGCGCCTCCCAGACGTCCGACAGCTGGATGACCTCCTGGTACTCCTGGGCGGCCGTGGCCATGGCCCCGCTCGACTCCAGAAGATCGTGCGCGGAGAGGATGCCGGAGGCCTTCAGGAAGAGCTCGTTTATCCTGGCCTGGGCCTTCTCCTTCCCTTCCTTGTCCTTGTGGGCGGCGAGGGAATCCAGGGCCTCGAGGATGGGGCCCACCATGCCGGGGAGCTCCGAAAGCTGCGGCTCGGACAGGGACTTGCCGTTGCCCTTGCCGTTACCCTTGCCGTTGCCCTTGCCCTTGCCCGCGGCATGTCCATCGCCCTGGCCTATGTACCTGAGCTTGAGCCTCGCCGCGTGCGTCAGCACGTAGTTGTCCCTGGGCTTGCCCTGGTCGTCCACCACCGACATCTCGCCCTTCCTGGACATGACCACCAGCTCGTTGTTGATGGAGCGGATGAGCCTCACGTCCTCGGAGAAGACGACCCTGCCCTCCTTGGCGGCGACGATGGACGAGGTGGTCTGCTTCTGGGAGGCGGTGCCGCCTATGTGGAAGGTGCGCATGGTGAGCTGGGTGCCGGGCTCGCCTATGGACTGGGCGGCTATTATCCCCACCGCCTCGCCTATCTCGATTAGCTTCCCGTGGGCGAGGTCCCTCCCGTAGCACTTGGCGCAGATGCCCTTCTTGGACTCGCAGGTCAGGACGGATCTGATCTTGACCCTCTTGATGCCCGAGTTCTCGAGAAGGGCCACGGCCGCCTCGTTTATCTCCTCGCCCGCCTTTACCAGCACCTCCTCGGTGGTCCCGTCCACGATGTCCTCGAAGGAAACCCTCCCCAGGACCCTCTCGGAGAGGCTCTGGAGAAGAAGCGGGCCGTCGTGGAGTGCCTCCACCTCTATGTAGCCGTCGCTCGTGTGGCAGTCGTCTTCGAGTATTATGCTGTCCTGGGCGACGTCCACCAGCCTGCGGGTGAGGTAGCCGGAGTTGGAGGTCTTGAGGGCCGTGTCTATGAGGCCCTTCCTGGCCCCGTGGGTGGAGACGAAGTACTGGAGGACCGAGAGCCCCTCCCTGAAGCTGGAGGTTATGGGCTGGTCGATTATCTCGCCGGTGGGCTTGGACATGAGCCCGCGCATGCCGGAGAGCTGCCTCATCTGGTCGCGGCTCCCCCTGGAGCCGCTGTCGGCCATCATGAAGATGGGGTTGAAGCCCTCGCCGCCCTGGCCCTCGTCGCCCACCACGGCCGTGTCCAGCTTCTTGGTGCGCATCTGCTCCATCATGGCGTTGGTGAGGGTCTCCTTGGCCTTCTCCCAGATGTCGATTATCTTGTTGTTGCGCTCGGAGGGGGTTATGGCCCCGCTCTTGAGCTCGTTTTCGGCCTTCGCGACCGACTCCTCCGCGGCCCTCAGGATGGAGGGCTTGGTGTCGGGTATTATCATGTTGGCTATGCAGATGGAGATCCCGGCCTGGGTGGCGTAGCGGTAGCCCAGGTCCTTTATCTTGTCGGAGAGAAGCACCGTCTCCTTGGTGCCGCAGCGGCTGAAGGTGACCGCGACTATCCTCTTGAGGGCGCTCTTCTTCATGAGCATGTTGACCTCGTCGAAGCCTATCGCGGAGGGCATTATCTCGTAGAGCAGGACCCTCCCCACCGTGGTGTTGTGCTTTTTCCCGCCGATCCTGGCCTCAATCCTCGCCTGCAGTTCCACCGCCCCGGCGTCGTAGGCCATGCGCACCTCGGCCGGGCCGGAAAAGCGCATGCCCTCGCCGTGGGCCCCCGGCTTTTCCATGGTCATGTAGTAGAGCCCCAGGACTATGTCCTGGGTGGGCACTATCACCGGCTCGCCGTTCGCGGGCGAGAGGATGTTGTTGGTGCTCATCATGAGGCAGCGGGCCTCGGTCTGGCTCTCGTTTGAGAGCGGCACGTGGACCGCCATCTGGTCGCCGTCGAAGTCGGCGTTGAAGGCCGTGCAGACCAGGGGGTGCAGCTGGATGGCCTTGCCCTCTATGAGGATGGGCTCGAAGGCCTGGATGCCCAGCCTGTGGAGGGTGGGGGCGCGGTTGAGCAGCACCGGGTACTCCTCCACCACCTGGGCCAGGGTGTCCCAGACCTCGGCGGTCTCCTTTTCCACCAGCTTCTTGGAGGCCTTGATGGTTGAGGTTATGCTCTTGCGCTCCAGCTCGTGGTAGATAAAGGGCTTGAAGAGCTCGAGTGCCATCTTCTTGGGCAGCCCGCACTGGTGGAGCCTTAGATCGGGCCCCACCACGATGACCGAGCGGCCGCTGTAGTCGACCCTCTTCCCCAAGAGGTTCTGCCTGAAGCGGCCGGCCTTGCCCTTCAGCATGTCGGAAAGCGACTTCAGGGCCCTCTTGTTCGCGCCCGTTATGGTTTTGCCCCTGCGGCCGTTGTCGAAGAGGACGTCCACCGCCTCCTGGAGCATGCGCTTTTCGTTCTTCACGATGATGTCGGGCGCGCCCAGGTCCAAGAGCCTTTTCAGGCGGTTGTTGCGGTTTATCACCCTGCGGTAGAGATCGTTTAGGTCGGAGGTCGCGAACCTGCCACCGTCCAGGGGCACAAGCGGCCTCAGGTCCGGCGGGAGCACGGGGATTACGTCCATTATCATCCAGGCCGGGTCGTTCCCGCTCTCCCTGAAGGCCTGGACTATCCTAAGCCTCTTGGTTATCTTCTTCTTCTTGGCGTCCGAGCCGGTGGCCGCGAGCTCGGCCCTCAGGGTCTGGAAGAGCTCCTCGAGGTCTATGGCCTTTATCATCCTCTGGACCGCCTCGGCGCCTATCCCAGCCTCGAAGGCGTAGCCGTGCCGCTCCCTCGCCTGGCGCAGCTGCTCGTCCGAGAGCAGGCTACCGGGCCTGAGCTCCGGCACCTCGGAGCTAATCACTATGTTCGAGTCGAAGTAGAGCACCTTCTCCATGTCCTTGAGGGATATGTCGAGGAGGTTCCCGATCTTGGATGGCAGGCTCTTTAGGAACCATATGTGCGCGACCGGGGAGGCGAGCTCGATGTGGCCCATGCGCTCGCGGCGCACCTTGGACTGGATGACCTCCACCCCGCACTTCTCGCAGACAACGCCCCGGTGCTTCATGCGCTTGTACTTGCCGCAGTTGCACTCGTAGTCCTTGGTGGGCCCGAAGATCTTGGCGCAGAAGAGCCCGTCCTTCTCCGGCTTGAAGGTGCGGTAGTTGATGGTCTCGGGCTTCTTCACCTCGCCCCGGCTCCACTCCCTGATCTTCTCGGGGGAGGCGAGCGATATGCGCACCTTGGTGAAGCTGATGGGATCCTTGGGCTTCTGGAAATAGCTGTTGACGTCTTCCATTTTGTCGTTCTCCTCGCCCGGGGGGCTTTCGCCCCCCGGGCCTCGGTGGCCTATATCGTTTGCCTGTGGCATCGGCCTGTGTAACAAGCCCTGTCGGGCGGCGCGGTACTTGGGTCCGGGCTATGGGCAGGACGGCCCCCCGGGCCTAGGCCCCCCGCTCCCCCGAGCCCTCGAGCTGCTCAGGGTGCTCCGGTGGTTCCGGCGACAGGCCCTCCAGGAGGGCCGGCTCGCCGCCGTCCTCTATCAGATCCACGTCGAGCCCAAGGGACTGGAGCTCCTTTACCAGCACGTTGAAGGACTCGGGGAGCCCGGCCTCGAGGGAGTTGTCCCCCTTCACGATCTTCTCGTACATCCTTGTCCTCCCGGTCACGTCGTCGGACTTCACCGTCAGGAACTCCTGGAGCGAGTAGGCGGCGCCGTAGGCCTCCATGGCCCAGACCTCCATCTCCCCCAGGCGCTGGCCGCCGAACTGGGCCTTGCCGCCCAAGGGCTGCTGGGTGACCAGGGAGTAGGGGCCTATGCTCCTCGCGTGGATCTTGTCGTCCACCAGGTGGTGGAGCTTCAGCATGTACATGACGCCCACGGTCACCTCGTAGTCGAAGGCCTCGCCGGTGCGGCCGTCCCTGAGCTTGGTCTGGCCGGTGACCGGGAGCCCCGCCTCCTTGAGGTATTCCCTTATCTCCACCTCGTCGGCCCCGTCGAAGACCGGGGTCGCGACGTGCAGGCCCTCCCTGGACCTGGACGCCACCCTCTGGAGCTCGTCGTCCGTCAGGTTCCCGCAGAAGCGCTCGTAGTCCCGGTCGCCCAGGATCTTCCTGAGCTTGGCCTTTAGCCCAGCCGTGTTCGCCTGATCGATGAGCTGGCCTATCTCCCGGCCCAGCGCCTTGGAGGCCCAGCCCAGGTGGGTCTCGAGAATCTGGCCCACGTTCATGCGGCTGGGGACCCCCAGGGGGTTCACGACCAGATCGACGGGGGTGCCGTCCTCGAAGAAGGGCATGTCCTCCTCCGGGAGCACCCTGGAGACGACCCCCTTGTTGCCGTGGCGGCCGCACATCTTGTCGCCCACCGACAGCTTGCGCTTGGTGGCCACGTAGACCTTGACGGTCTTGATGACGCCCGGGGGCAGCTCGTCGCCCTTCTGGACCTTCTGCTTCTTGTTCTCGAAGACCTCGTTTAGGATCTCTATCTGCTCGGTGTAGCGGGAGAGAACCCTCTGCACCTCGTCGTGGAGGGCCAGCGACTTGTCCTCGTGGAAGGCCACGTTGTGCCAGGCGCCAGGGAGCAGCTCGTGGACCAGCTCCTTCGTCACCTCCTCCCTCTTCCTGAGGTTCACCCCGCTCCTCTCGTCGTAGAGGGGGTTCTGGAGGGTTTTGCCCACTATGAGCTCCGCGAGCCTCGCCTGGGTGTTCTTGGTGATTACGTGGATCTCGTCCTTCTTGTCCTTGTCGAGCCTCGCTATCTCGGCGTTCTCTATCTCGATTGACCTCGAGCACTTCTCGGTGCCCTTGCGGTAGAAGACCTGGGCGTCTATCACGATGCCCTCCGAGCCGGGCGGGAGCCTGAAGGAGGTGTCCTTCACGTCGTTGGCCTTCTCGCCGAATATGGCCCTCAAAAGCTTCTCCTCGGGCGAGAGCATGGTCTCGCCCTTGGGGGTGACCCTCCCCACCAGTATGTCGTCGTGCTTCACGAAGGCCCCTATCCTCACTATGCCCGAGGCGTCCAGCTGGGAGAGGGACTCGTCGCCCAGGTTCGGGATGTCCCTCGTTATCTCCTCGGGGCCCAGCTTGGTGTCCCTGGCCATGACCTCGTGGACGTCGATGTGGACCGAGGTGAACACATCCTCCCTGACCAGGCGCTCGGACACCAGGATGGAGTCCTCGAAGTTGTAGCCGCCCCAGGTCATGAAGGCGACCATCACGTTCCTCCCCAGCGCGAGCTCGCCCAGCTCCGTGGAGGGGCCGTCGGCCAGGACCTGGCCCTTGCTCACCACGTCGCCGGCCCTCACTATGGGCCTTTGGTTGAAGCAGGTGCTGTGGTTGGAGCGGCGGAACTTGTTGAGCTTGTGGATGCGCACCCACCTGCCCTCGGCCTCCGGCGCCGTGTAGCGCATCACTATGCGGGAGGCGTCCGCGTCCTCCACCACCCCGTCGTAGCTCGCGAGGACCGTCACCCCGGAATCGCTCGCGACCGCCTTCTCTATGCCCGTCCCCACGAGGGGGGCGTCAGTGCGCAACAGGGGCACGGCCTGCCGCTGCATGTTGGAGCCCATCAGGGCCCTGTTCGCATCGTCGTGCTCCAGGAACGGGATGAGCGCCGACGCGACCGAGACCAGCTGGTTGGGGGAGACGTCCATGTACTTTATCTTGTCGCTCTCCTTGATTATGTAGTTGCCGTCCTCGTGGCAGGTGACCATCTCGCCCTGGAAGTGGCCGTCGTCGGTGAGCGGCACGTTGGCCTGGGCCACCGCCTGCCTGGCCTCCTCTATGGCCGTGAGGAAGCGGACGTCGCCGGTGGGCTTTCCGTCCTCCACTATCCTGTAGGGGGTCTCTATGAAGCCGTGCTCGTTGACCCTCGCGTAGGTCGCGAGCGACACTATGAGCCCGATGTTCGGCCCCTCCGGGGTCTCTATGGGGCAGATGCGGCCGTAGTGGGTGGGGTGCACGTCCCTCACCTCGTAGCCCGCCCTTTCCCTCGTGAGCCCGCCCGGGCCCAGGGCGGAGAGCCTGCGCTTGTGGGTTATCTCCGAGAGCGGGTTGTTCTGGTCCATGAACTGGGACAGCTGGCTGGTGCCGAAGAACTCCTTCACAACGGCCGACACCGGCTTGGAGTTTATCAGCTCGTGGGGGTCCAGCTCGGTCACGTCGTTTGAGACCGTCATGCGCTCCCTGATGGACTTGTCCATGCGGACAAGGCCTATGCGGTACTGGTTCTCCAATAGCTCCCCCACGGCCCTGACCCTGCGGTTCCCGAGGTGGTCTATGTCGTCCACCGGGGCCTCGGAGTCCTTGACCCTCAAAAGCTCCTTGACGGACGCCAGTATGTCCTGGCGGCTCAGGACGTTCATGCTCTCGGGTATGCTCGCCTCCAGGAACTTCCCTCCCTTGAAGAGCCGCTCGTTTAGCTTGATGCGGCCCACGGTCGAGAGGTCGTAGTGCTCCGGGTTGAAGAAGAGGTTGTTGAAGTAGAGCCTCATCTGCTCGGGGTTGGGCGGCGAGCTGGGCTTGTTCTTGCGGAAGATCTCGCCTATGGCCTCGTCCTGGCTCATGGCGGTGTCGAGCTCGAGGGTGTCCCGCAGGGACGAGGATACCCTTAGCTCCTTGGAGACGTTGTGGGTGCTTATGAAGAGGAAGGGGATCCGGCCGATGCCCGCGGCCTTGAGCCTCACGAGTATCTCCGGGGTGAGCCTCTGGTTGAGCTCCAGGATCACCTCGCCGGTCTTGGGGTCGAAGACGTCCTCCGCGGCGTAGCGCTCGAAGTAGTCCTCCTCTTTCACCGGGAGCCTTGAGATCCCGGCCTTCTTCATGACCCTTATGATCTTCTGGTTCACGAAGGGGAGCCTGCCCTCGTAGGCCACGATCACCTCGCCCTCGCGGCCCAGGACGCTCTCGAAGAGCTCGGCCCCCTGGAAGTACTCGGGGGAGGGGAGCTCGCGGAATGCCTTGCCCTTGTCGTCGTATTCCAGGACATCCTTCGGGTAGAAGTAGTCCAAAAGCTCCTTGGCGTTGTAGCCCAGGGCCTTTAAGAGCAAGGTGACCGGGAACTTGCGGTGCCTGTCAATCCTCGCGATGATGAGGTCCTTGGGGTCGAACTCGAGGTCCAGCCAGGAGCCCCTCGCGGGGATTATCCTCGCGGAGTAGAGCACCTTCCCGGAGCTGTGGGTCTTGCCCTTGTCGTGGTCGAAGAAGATCCCGGGCGAGCGGTGCAGCTGGGAGACTATGACCCTCTCGGAGCCGTTGACTATGAAGGTGCCCTTCTCGGTCATGAGGGGGATGTTCCCGAAATAGATCCAGCTCTCCTTGGCCTCCTTGGGCTTCTGCCGTCCCTTGGCGCCCTGGGCCCCTGCCTCCTTGAGGCTCTGGGAGTAGATCTCGAGCCCCACGAGGATCTTGAGGGGGGCCTCGTAGGTGAAGCCCTTGGCGATGCACTCGTCTATGTCGTACTTGACCTCGTCGAAGGTGTACTGCTTGAAGACCAGCTTGACGTTCTCCTGGTAGTCCGTGATGGGGAACACGCTGTTGAACACGGCCTGGAGCCCGTAGTTGCCCCGCTGGTCGGGCGGGGTGTCCTTCTGCAGGAAGCGTTCGTAGGAGTGGCGCTGGATGTCTATGAGGTTCGGCATCTCCGTGACCTTGTCGGTCTTGCCGAAGCTCTTGCGCAGTCGTAGGATGCTGGTTGGCTTGTCGGTCATTTCCCTGTCCTTCGGGCCCGGGGGCTACGCCCCGGGGCCCAGGTTGCCGTCAGGCCTCTCGGCCCGCGTCTTGTCCCTTCCGTCCCGATCCGTTTCAAGGCCCGTGCCAGGGGCCCTTGGGGCCTCTGGCACGGCCCCTTACGATGGCCTTTCCCGGGGCCTTTCCCGGGGCCGGGGCCTGGCCCTGGCTGGCCCAGATTCATTTGATCCCGGTGGGTGCGATTGCCCGAATCGCGCCGCCAGTCCCGGCAACCCCGCGCCCCGCGCCCCCGTGAAGGCGATCCCAAGCGAGGCCAGGGCCCTGGGAGGCCCCGTCAGGGGCGCGGGCCCCGGGCGCAGGGGGGCGCCCCCGGGATCCTGGCACTGGGATCGGCGCGCCCGGGTAAAAAAAGGTTTTGCGGATTTTGGCAGAAGGCATTCTGGGTTTCCTTGGGGGACTGGGCGTCCTTGTCCAAAGAAGGCGGTTGCGGGGGAAGGCCCCGGCCGGTCAGACCACCCACCCGGCCGGGGCGTGACATGCTGGGCGGGGCCTACGCCCCGCCCAGAAGGGATGCGGTATGCGGTGCCCGGGGGCTTTGGCCCCTGGGCCTACTTGATCTCGACCTTGGCCCCGAAGGCCTCGATCTGCTTTTTGTATTTCTCCGCGTCATCTTTGGAAAGCCCCTCCTTCACGGTCTGGGGGGCGCCCTCGACCAGCTCCTTGGCCTCCTTGAGGCCCAGGCCCGGGACGATCGCCCTGATTTCCTTGATGATGTTGATCTTCTGCGGGCCCACCTCGGCCAAGACCAAGGTGAACTCGGTCTGCTCGCTCGCGGCGTCCTTGGGGGCCGCGTCGCCCGCGGCGGCGGGGGCCGCGGCCACGGCCACCGGGGCCGCGGCGGAGACGCCGAAGATCTCCTCGAGCTCCTTGATGAAGCCCGCGAGCTCCATCACGGACATGTTCTTTATGAATTCGATTACGTCTTCTTTGCTTGCGCTCATATATCCTCCATGGGGGGCCGCGGGCCGGGCCCTTTGGCTGGCGGGCGCCCCCCGTCTCAGGCCTATCAGACCTTTTGTGTTTTTCTCTCGTCCCTGGCCCTTTCCGGGCCGGCCTAAGGCTGGACGGCCTCGGGCTGGGGGTCGCCCCCGGCCTTGAGGTCGCGTATGGCCGAGAGGGCGAAGAGCAGGGACTGGGGTACCGCGGCCAGCTGCCGCACGAAGGAAGTCGGGACCGCGTTCAGGGTGCCCAGGAAGGCACCCAGGAGGGCCTCCCGCGGCGGGAGGCCGGAAAGGAACCTGACGTCGTCCGGGCCGAGGAGCCTGTCCTTCAAGAGCCCGCACTTGATCACGAACTTTTCCTGCTCCCTCGCGGAGTCCTGCAGGGCCTTTGCGAGGCCCACGGGATCCCCGTCCGTGTGCGCGATGGCGTTGTTACCGGTCAGATAGGGCCTGATGCCCTCCACCTTGGCCGAGTCCGACGCAAGGCGGAGAAGCGTGTTCTTGGCGACCCTGAAACCGCCCCCGGAGGATCTTATCCTCTGCCGGATCTGGTTTAAGGTCGTCATGGAGAGGCCCTTGAAATCCGTGATAAAAACAGCGGCGGCCTGGGACAGGGTCTGGCTAAGCTCCGAATGCACGGTCTTTTTCTTGTTCTTATCCATTCGTCTTTCTGGATTCTCCTTTCACGAAATGGTGGGGCGGCGAATGCCGCCCTTTCTTTTCGGCCCTTAAGCCAGTGGGGTCGCCACGGCCTCGACCGGCGGGCCTGGGGCCCCTCCCTTCCGGGAGTGGCGCCGGCCCCTTGGAGCGGGCTGCTACCGGTTGTCTTCGGCCCGAAAACTTTATATGGGGCGCGGGCCCCCTTGCGGGGGCAAGGCCCCCCGCGGGTCTCTCGAAACGCCTGGCCCCGAAAGGGGCCTAGCTCACGTAGGCCTTGAGGTCCTTCACAAGCAGCGGGTCCACCTTCACGCCCGGGCCCATGGTGCTGGATAAGGTGAGGCCCTTTATGTAGGCGCCCTTGGAGGTCGCGGGCTTGGCCCGCTGGATGGAGTCCATGAAGGCGGCTATGTTGTGGAGCAGGCTCAGCTTGTCGAAGGACACCTTGCCCATGGGGCAGTGCACTATGCCGTTCTTCTCCACCCTGAACTCGATCTTCCCGGCCTTGAGCTCCTTTACCGCGGTGGCCACGTCGAAGGTGACTGTGCCCAGCTTCGCGTTGGGCATGAGCCCGCGGGGGCCCAGGATCTTGCCCAGGCGGCCCACCAGCCCCATTATGTCCGGCGTGGCTATGGCCTTGTCGAACTCCAGGAAGCCGCCCTGGACCCTCTCCACCAGGTCCTCGGCGCCGACCACGTCGGCCCCGGCGTCGCTCGCCTCCTTGCCCTTCTCGCCCTTGGCGAACACCGCCACCCGCACGGTCTTGCCGGTGCCGCTGGGGAGGTTCACCGTGCCCCTCACCATCTGGTCGGCGTGCCTGGGGTCCACCCCCAGCCGCACGGCTATCTCCACCGTCTCGTCGAACTTGGCGTAGGCCGCGGACTTCACGGCCTCGACGGCCTCCTCGAAGGAATGCCGCTTGTTGCGGTCCACCTTCTGGAGCGCCTCCTTGTGCTTCTTACCGTATGGCATGTTACCTCCCAGGGGTATGGGTGCGGGGCTTGGCCCCGAGGCTCCCCGTGACGCCTCAATGGGCGCAGATGACGCAGATATCCCTACCTATGGAAGTAGGGATATCCGTCTTCTGCGTTTTCCTTCGGATTATGTATCCTCACCTGCCGCCGTGAACACCTTTATGTCAAGCGCCATGCGAGGCTTAGTTACCGCAACTAGGCTTCTTGGCTTGTCCTTGCGCCGGGCCCGAAGGGGGGCCGGCGCCACGATAGTCTTGTCAACCGGTCTTGCGTTCCTTGGCCTTGCAAGATTGCCCGGGCCCCGCCCGGGCGGGGCTTGGGACGCCGCCCTACTCCCTCACCACCTGCAGGCCCATGCTCCTCGCCGTGCCCGCTATTATCCTCTTGGCCTCCTCGATGTCGTTGGCCGAGAGGTCGTCGAACTTCACCTTCGCAATCTCCTCCAGCTGGGCCTCGGTCACCTGCCCTATGGTCTTCCTGCCGGGCGTGTTGGAGCCCTTGGCGGCCTTCACGGCCTGCTTGAGCAGAAAGGAGGCCGGCGGGGTCTTGGTGACGAAGGTGAAGGTCTTGTCCGAGTACACCGTGATGACCACGGGTATGATGAGCCCTTCCTGCTTCTGGGTGCGCGCGTTGTAGGCCTTGGTGAACTCTATGGGGCTGAGGCCGTGCTGGCCCAGGGCCGGTCCCACGGGGGGGCCCGGGACCGCTCCCCCGGCCGGGAGCTGCAACTTGACCTGGGCCACGACTTTTTTCGCCATCTTGGAAGCTCTCCTTCGTGAGGCGGGGCGAAGGGGCTATCCCGCCGAATAGCGCAATCCTCTAAATAAACCACGCCTTGAGGGTTTTGTCAAGTGTTTTTTTTCGTATTTTCCTTGGGGATGTTTTTGGCAGGATAATGAAGGAATTAATTATGAACATCGCAACTTAGGCCAGGGCCAACGGGCCCCGCCCGAAGGCCCCGAGGCCAAAAGCCCGTCCTTGGCAAAGGGAACCACCCCGCTCAGGCCAGCTTGTCCACCTGCACGAAGTCCAGCTCGACCGGGGTGGGCCTTCCGAAGATGCTAATAAGCACCTTGAGCTTGCCCTTGTCCTCGTGGACCTCCTCCACGACCCCGGTGAAGCTGTTGAAGGGGCCCTCGATGACCTTGATCTCGTCGCCTTCCTCGAAGTTGAACTTGGGCTTGGGCTTCTTGGTGCCCTCCTCCATCTGGGCGAGCACCCTGGAGGCCTCCTCGTCGGTTATGGGCTCGGGGTTGTTCTTGTCGCCCAGGAAGCCGGTGACCTTGGGGGTCTCCTTGACCGTGTGCCAGGTGACGTCGTTAAGCTCCATCTTGACAAGGATGTAGCCAGGGAACAGCTTGCGGGAGGCCGTGCGCCTTCCGCCGCCCTTGGACATCTCCATCACGTTCTCCATGGGGAGCACGACCTCTGGGATCTGCTCCTTCAGGCCCAGCTTGCCGACCCTTTCCTCCAGGGCCAGCTTGACCTTGTTCTCGAAGCCGGAAAAGGTGTGGACAACATACCATCTTAAGGCCACTTCGAATCTCCATCCGCCCGAGCCCGGGCTTGGGTGCGGGGCGCCTGCCCCAAGTTACTTGGCCACGAGGCCCAGGAGCAGCGAGAACAGGGCGTCCGCCAGCCCCAGGTACAGGGCGGAGATGCCCACAAGGACCAGGAGGATCCCCGTGGACTTGACCGTCTCCTTGCGGGTTGGCCAGGTCACCCAGTTGAGCTCCCTCCTCGCGTCCTTCAGAAAGGAGATGAACCGGGCCACCCGGCCCGGGGCCTTGGGTGCCTTGGGTGGTTCGGCCTTCTTGGGCTTGGGCGGGGGCGGCGGGGTCCCTTGGGCCTCCAGCCTCCTCTGCTCCTTTTTGGCTGCGCTGCTTTTCTTGTGCCTGGCCATCTGTTCTATCCTGCTGTTTTTTTCTTACGGCGCCCGGCCCGAGCCGGGCCAGTTCTGGCAGGCCAGGAGGGACTCGAACCCCCAGCCCCCGGTTTTGGAGACCGGTGCTCTACCAATTGAGCTACTGACCTAAGGCCTTGCCCCGGGCCTCTGCCGGGGGGCCGGGGGCGCAAGCCCCCGGCGGGATTCTCTGCCAAACCGCCCTAGCTACTTGGTCTCGCGGTGCAGTGTGTGCCTCTTGTCGAAGGGGCAGTACTTCTTGAGCTCCAGGCGGCCAGGGGTCCGCCTCTTGTTCTTTGTGGTGGAATAGTTCTTGTTCTTGCACTCGGTGCATTGGAGGTGGATGATTTCGCGGGGCATGGCACACCTTGGGATGATGGGCGGGGCCGCCGTGGCGGCCCAGGCCGGGAGGCCTGTGGGCCCGTGTAACGGGCAATACGTCAATTTTTCATTATAGCGCCGTACCGGCTTCCGGTCAACCGGAAAAAAACGGCCATAAACGGCCACGGACGGCCAATGAACGGCCAATGGACGGCCAGGAACGGCCAATGATAAGGCGGCGGAAGGCCACGGACGGCCACGGACGGGACCAAGTTGCGGGAAATGCCATGAACAGGGCCCAATGCCTAAAAAAGCGCCCGTCACGCCCGAACTATAAGATATGAAGGGATATAAAATCCTAGCCAGCCGGGTGGCTGCCTGGGGCGCCAGGCCCCTGAAAACCAGCCTTGTACCACAGGTCCCTTGGGGATTGCAAGAGCCGAGAATTAGGAGCGCTGGGCGGGCCTGGCCCGACCCTGGCCTAAAAACGAGTTCGCCCTGAG
>JAITKK010000124.1 GCA_031278475.1 Deltaproteobacteria bacterium | reverse complement strand
CTGGAAAGACTGAACGCAAGGGTAGCGCAAGGGCCTCAATGGCTCAATAAGTCCGCACAGCCTTACGTGATGTGTCCTAGAAGTGCACCGGGTAGGCGACAGGCGCCTTGGCGAGCGGCAGGTCGGTCGCTAGATCGTAGGCCGCCGGGGTGTCCGGGAAGCGCTCCAGTATCTTCTTGAGGATGGGGCGCCTTGCGATCAGGGCCTCGACCACGTCCGGGTCAAAGTGATGCCCGCTTTCCTGCTCCATTATCTGCAAAGAGAGGGACTCGTCGAAGGGATCCTTGTAGCTTTTGCGGGACACCAAGGCATCGTAGACATCGGCCACGGCCAGTATCCTTCCGTAGATGGATATCTCCTCGGCCCTTTTGCCCAAGGCCTTGCCGTTAGCGTCCGTGTGGCCCTCGATGGGCTCCCTGGTGTCCAAGTCCACCCAGCCCGGGTAGCCCTGGCCGTCCCAGCGCTCGTGGTGGTCAAGTATGACTTGGTAGGTCAAAAGATCGAGATCGGTCCTGTGCTTGCGGAAGAGCCTCGCGCCTATCAGCACGTGCTCCTCCATGACCAGGCGCTCCTTGAGGTCCAGCCTCCCCGGCTTTGTGAGGATGTACTCGGGCACGCTCATCTTGCCTATGTCGTGGAGCATGGCCGCGAGAGGCAGGATGTTGGTCACCCTGAGCCGTTCCATGTATGGGATCCTGCGCTTTTCGGCCCAGTACTCGTAGAGCTCGAGGCTCAGGCAGGCGACCCTCTGGACGTGGGCAGGGGTCTCCCTGGGATCGTGGACGGATACCACCTCGGCAGAGCGCAGGGTCATGGAGCGCAGCTCCATGGCCCTTTCAAGGGCCATGGCGGCCCACTCGATGTAATAGCAAAGGACGCTTTCGTCGTCGTCGTCAAAGGGTGTGACCTGGCCCCTCTCCCCCAAGGGGTTTATGACCTGGATGACCCCGAATTTGTGGCCGTCCCTGCAGCGGATGGGGACCGTCATCATGGCCTGGCAGAGGTAGTCGTTCTTGTTGTCTATGACCGTGCAGTGCTCGAACGGCGCGTCAGGGTCGATCGCCAGGGTGTTGTTGATGACCAAGGGCTTCTGCTCCACGGCCACGTAGCCGGCGATGGAGGAGCGGTCCAGTGGCATCTGGAAGTTCAGGAACGGGAGCAGGGAGGAGCCTCCCACTATGCGCTCCAGGTAGTCGTTCTGCGAGCTCGCGAGTATGAGCTTGTCGCCCCGGGTGAGGTAGATGGACCCGGCCTCGCACTTGGTCAAGGCCCTTGCGTCAGTGAGGATGCGCATGAGTAGCAGATCCACGTCCACCAGCGCGTTAAGGCCGGCTCCGAGGCGATCGGCCTCACGGGCGCGTCCGCGGTCCAGCACCAAGGTGCAGGCATTGCTCAAGGTTCACCTCCGCTTGGGTGGGTTCCCAACGCCAAGGGCTTTTAGGGGCCAATTAAAGGGGGGCTTGTGCCGCGGCCCGAAGGGATGGCGTCCCGCCGACCCCCCGCATGGGCCTTGGGGGTGGTTGGGCCGGGCTTGTCCAGGCTGGTTGGAAGGTCCCGGGCTTTCGCCGCTCCCGGGGCCAGGGTCAAGGCCCTGGGCATGCGCGCGGGGCATGCGCTTGGATCTTGGTCCAAGATCCTGGGCCCGGGTCTTGGGATTTTTCGCCCGGCCGGGGCCCAAGGCCCCGGTGGATGCCCGGCCGCTTGCGGGGGCCCCATCCCATTATAGCCCTCCCTGGCTCAGTTCTCAAGGCCGCCCTTGCCTTGGGCGGGGGGATCGCCCGCGTCGCCCTGGGAGGGGAGGTCCGGGGGGGCGCCAAGGGCGCGGCGGATGGCCTTCGCGAGGTCTATGACCGCGTAGGGCTTCAGGATGAAGTTGGTCGCGCCCAAGGCCCTGGCCTTCTCCACCTCCTCGCCCTCGGCCATGCCGGAGGCTATTATGGCCTTCTGGCCGGGCTTGAAGGAAAGCACCGCCTCATAGGTCTCGCGGCCGTTCATGCCGGGGCGCATTATCATGTCCAATATCAGGAGATCCGCGTCGTGCCCTTTCAGGTAGGCGACCGCCTCCTCGCCGGATGCCGCGGTCTTCGGCACGTAGCCGAGCGTCGTGAGCATCTTGGCCGCGAGCTTGCGCTGGATGTCCACGTCGTCCACCACCAGGACCGTCTCGCCGCTTCCCTTGTAGCGCTCGAGGTCCTGGGCCTTGGCGGCCGAGGCCTTCTTGGGGGGCTCCGCCTTGGGCAGGTAGACCCTGAAGGTGGTGCCCTCCTTGGAGGATTCGAAGCCCACCGCGCCGTTAAGGTCCCTTACGGTGTTCGCGACCACCGTGAGCCCCAGGCCGCGGCCGCCCCAGCCCTTCCCCGTGTAGAAGGGCTCGAAGATCCTGGCCTGGTCCTCCTGGGGTATGCCTCCCCCGTTGTCGGACACCTCCAGGATGGCGTAGTCCCCTGGGGCGGCGTTCTCGAACCCAGGGACAGGGTCGCTTAGCCTCCCCTCGGAGACAGCCACCCCCACCTTCCCGCCACCCTCGTTCAGGGCGGCTACCCGGAAGGCGTTGGCAAGGAGGTTGTCCACGCTCTTGCGCAGGTGGGCGAGCGATGCCAGCACGTAGACGGGCTTCCCCAGCACCTCCGTGACCTCCACCGCCGTATCCCCGCCCTTGGCGCCCGCGGCAATGTCCGCCCGCTGGCCATCCAGGGAGGACCGGACCATCGCCGTGAGGTCCAGCCTCTGCCTCCGGGTGGCCGCGCCCTTGGCGAGTGTCAGGAGGTCCGCAACGACCGCCGCCGCGCGTTTACCGGCGTCGTGGATTTCGGCGACTATCTGGGACTGGGAGGGATCCAGCTTCCCCTCCTTCAGGAGCAGCTCCGGGTACCCCACTATGCCCGAGAGGATGTTGTTTAATTCATGCGCCACCTCGGAGGCCATCAACCCTGTTGTCTCCATCGCCTGGGCCCTGGACAGCCTCTCCTGCAATGCCTCCTTTTCCCGCTCCACCTGCTTGCGGGAGGTGATGTCTATGAAGATCCCCAGGATGAAGTCCCTCTGGGCGAGCTTCAGGGTGGTGCCCAGGAAAAGCAGGTCCACCTTCCTTCCCGAGGGATGCAGGTACTCCAGCTCGCGGGTGGAGGCCGCGATGCCGCCGCCGTTGCCCTTGTCCAGGCCCTGGAAGGTATCTTTCCCCACCCCCAGCACCTGGCACAGGGGCCTGCCCAGGGCATCCCCCACGGGGATCCCGAACACCTGCGCGAAGTTGCTGTTGGCCTCGATGAGCCCCAGGGACTCGTCAAGGACGGTCACCACCTGCGGGCTTACCTCGAAGATGCTCCTGAACTTGGCCTCGTTCTCCCTTAAGAGCTCCTCCGCCCTCTTGCGCTCGACTATCATGCGGTTGGCGGCCTCGGCCAGCTGGGCGAACTCCCGGAAGGGCTGTTTTTCCGGTTCCAGGAGGGCGGTGGAGCCCGAGGCGTTGTCGAAGAACTCGAAGAAGGCGTTGAGGCTGCGCTCGGCCGATCTAGCGAAGAACCTGTAGAGCAGGAGGACCAATATGAATATGCCGAGGGATATCATCGCCACCTGCAGGGCGCCGCGGTTGACGGAGCTTAAAAGCTCCGCCTGCCGCTGGGACAACCCCCGCTCCAGGCTGTCAAGGCCGACCCAGCCCAGGATGACCCAGTTCCTCCCGGCAACGTCCCGGTAGTGGCCCAGGCACTCCTCGGTCTTTCCCAGTGGGAGATCCCTGTAGGTGAACGATATGTCCCCCGAGCTGTGCTCCCTGGCCCCCAGGATGGCGGCCGCGGCCGCCTGCCTGAAGTCGGTCGTGCCGCCCCCCAGAAAGACGTTCCCCTCGATACCCTCGACGGTGGATACCATCACCTCCCCGTCAAAGGCCAGGATGACCACGTTCATGGTCTCGGGGAAGCTCAGGCTCTTGACCCAGTCGAGCACCTCGGCCTCGTCTTCCGCCTCGAAGGCCGAAAGCGAGCGGGTCACCCCCACCGCCCAGTCGAGGGACGGGTGCAGCATCAGGTAGCTTAAAGTGTCCTCCCCGGGCTCGGCCCCCTCGAAGTCGAAGCCGTAGAAGGCCTCCCCCAGCCTGCGGACGCTCTCCAGCACGTCCTGGTAGGCCGGGAGATCGGCTTCCGCTATCCCGCCAGTCGTCAGGACCTCGTCTTCGGCGAGGTCTATCACGAGAGGCCTTTCCTTCCCGCCCTCCGAGGCGCTGCCAGAGAGGTAGGCCGCCATGACCTGCTTTATCTCGTCGTCCGCCACCGAGCCCCCCAGGGACTCCTCCATGGCGGTAAGGGCCTTGTCCAGCTCATAGGCCGATTCCTTGAGCTTGGCAAGGAAGCCCAGCTGGTTCTCGGAGCTGGACTCGTCTATGAAGGCCGCCATGCGGCTGACCTCGGAGCCCACGGTCGTCCGCCACTGGCTGTAGAAATCCTCCGAGAGCCGCTGCTTGTCCGCCTCGTTCTGCCGCCGCTCGCTGTACACCCATAGCGACCCCATCAGCAGGATGGACAAAAGCGAAACCCCTGCCAGGAACGCAAGGATCAGCTGGGTCAGGCGTTTTTTCGATTTGGCGGGCAAAAAGGGACCCCTCTTGCGCTCTGATGCCTTGGCCGCAGGCCAGGTCAGCCGGGAAGGGCCTCAAAATCCCGGAAAGGCGCGACGCCCTGGCGCTTGTCGGATGCCCAAGGCTTTTTGCGCGCTTACGCGGATTTTTGGGCGAACCCCGTGGGGGAAGCTTGGGTTTACAGGGTACCCGGCCATTTTATCTTAAAAGAAGGCTTGCCAAAAAGCAACAAAAGCCAATAAGCGCTGGGCATAAGCCCTCCCCCGGGAGGTGCCTTGGGCTTTGGGGCGAAGGCCGCGAATGCCAAGCCTTGGGGGCGCGCAGGACAAGCTTGTGTCAGGGGTGTTGGGTTGGTGGGGCTTTGCGGGGTTTGGGGCCGTTGGGCGCGGGGTTTGGGTTATGGCCATTGGTCGCGTGGGATGCGGGAAACAAAGGTCCCAAGGCAACCGGGATCCATGGCGCTTTGGGCCTGCCAAGGACAATCCAAGGACAACGGCCCTTGGGGCTGCCAAGGACAACGGCCCTTGGGCCCTATCGTGTTAATTGATTGACATGCGCCAGGCACGGCGAGGGGGTCAAGGCGCGATATTCCGGATCCCGTATGCGGCAAACCCCTACGGGACAATACGGCCAAGCCTTTGGCATGCCCTGCCGTTGGGAGCCCCACGCGTTGGGGATCCCATAAGGCCGGGTCCCCCTATGGCGCGGCCGGTGCGTCTTGCGGTCCCCGCCCCGGGGCCGCCACGGGCGGTGAAGGCCGGGAGGGCGGGCCATCGAGCGCGGGGGATTCCGGGCCGCCCGGCCCCGCCGACCCAGAGGAGGGGCCTTCCCCGGCCCCTTCGGGCGGGGCGGCGGGCGCCCCCCCTCCGACGAACGGGCGCAGCCCCTCGGGGAGCGGTATGGGCACGCTCTCGTCCACCCCGGGCACCTCCAGCACCAAGGGCGCCATGTGGGATATGTTCTTGTATATGGCGTCAGCGTAGACCGACTGGTTGAAGACGTAGTCCAGGTGCTTGCCCTGGAGCTCGAAGAACAGCTTGGGCCCGCCGTGGTAGGCCGCGAACAGCTCCTGGCCCAGCTTGTAGGGGACTATGTCATCATCCGGGCCGTGGAAAACAAGCAGGACGCTGGGGCTGATGGAATTCAGGCGGGAGGCCGTGTCGTAGGCGTCGCCCAGGATGAAGCGGGCCGGGAGCGCGAGCAGCGGGTGCATGGTCGCGGGCACCTCGCTAAGCTTGGTGAAGGTGGAGTCGAGTATGAGGGGGTTCTTGTAGATCCTCTTTTCCATGGCCAGCCAGGAGGCCACCCCCCCTCCCAGGGAGAAGCCGTGGATGGTGATCTCCCTTGGGTCCACGCCCCTCTCGTTCACGAGGTAGTCCCAGGCCGTGATTGCGTCCTGGTAGGTGTTCTCCTCCGAGGGCTTGCCCTCGGAGCGGCCGAAGCCCCGGTAGTCCACCGCCATGACCCCGAAGTCCAGCTTGTGGTAGGTCATGACCCTGCCCACCATGTTCTCCAGGTTGCCTCCATTACCATGAAAAATTAGAACTACCCGTTTGCTCTCATTGGGGCCCGGGAGATACCAGCAGTTGAGCCTCGAGCCGTCCTCGGCCTTGAGGTAGAGATCCTCGAAGGCCCAGCCGGTGGAGGCGGGCGTAAGGCCCACCTCCTTTACGGGGAAGAAGATCAGGCTGTTCTTGAAGACCTTGAGGATCACAAGGAGTATGACAAGGCCCACCACCACGGAGACGACTATGCGAAGCCCAACCTTCCCGCGGCTGAGCTCCCTTACCTCCATGCCCTTGTGGCCAAAGTAGAAGCCCTTTGTGAGAAAGGCCCAAAAATTCTTTTCCGCCATAGTCGCCACCTTCTTCCCGTGGATATAGGCTCTTTTTCATGAGGTATGCGGGGCTTTGTCTGCGTCATTGCGGGATCTTCGCCCACGAAATGTTATACAATTTTTGGGGAAGGCTGTAAAGCCTGAAAAGCCGCTGATTACCCCAAGCCGCCTTTCGCAGGGGAGGATGCGTCTGCCAGAATGCCGTGTTTTTGGGAATTCAGGAAAACATCGGATGCACGCAATGCCGGATGCGATTATTTTCGGATGCGGGGAATGCCGGATGCGGCATACGCCCGATTGTCGGCATCCCTGGCGAAGGGGGATTATCCGCGACAGAGCCGCATAAAACCAACACAACAAGCGCAAATACCCTGACATTATTGATAATGGCAGAAAGTCCCATAATAACGAAAAACACGATTGTTTACGCAAATTGCGTTCTTAGGCATTTTAAATAAGCGATGGATGCTTCCTTTAGGTCAATCGACACTCCAAAACCCGCTGTCATTCCGTTATCGGCATCACTTGCGTTACCTGCGTTATCCGCGTTATGTGCGTTACCTGCGTTATCGGTGTTATATCGAAATACCCTGACACACCTTGCTCCACCCTGCTCCATCCCCTTGGTTTGGCAGGTTTCCCATGTTACCATTGCGAGGCAAAGCGAGCGCCAAAAACCCCAATTCCCACAAATTTTTCAATAACCCCATAAAAAAACACTAAAACAGGGGAATTTCAAAAGCCGCCAATGAGGACAAATCCCCTCTTCTTACCAAAATGGCCAAATTCCGCCTTCATGCCAAAGTTGCATTGTTCGTGGTTATTTGGAAAAATCCCTACTCGCCAATATCCTTATAAAATCCCCGCAAAAAAACAAGTTTTAGGAAAATGGCCTCCCTATTCGCTCTTTGCGTACGTCCGCGCAATCCCTTGCCACAAAGCGGGCCTAACCGTACCAAGGCTTTCCAGGAGACTGCCTTTGGAAAGCCGGGGTAGCTTCCTTGTAATGATGAGCCCAGGTTTTTATTATAATTTTGCCTAATTACCCGTACGCCCACATAAGCAAAGACAGGCCGATTGCGGGTGTTCCGGGAAGGCTTCCATGGGAAGCCCCCTTCGGCTATAATGTCCGGGTCACCAAAACCTCGGGCAAGCCACTCCTTGCCCCGCACGTGCTAGGCACGCCCGGCCCCCCCGTGCAAGGCTGCCAATGTATTGGCGTAACCACAAGCTGGAATGGAACCTCTGAGCTAATGCCTAAGAAAAAACAAGACGGCCGGCTGGTCGTTTTCCCCGAAATCTGCCCCCTGGACTCGGCCCCGAAGGGGCTGGCCCATTACCTGTCCTGGCCATCCTGGGAGTTCTTCATCCGCCCGCCGGACAACGCCGCGAACGCGGGCATAGACCAGCTCTTTTCGGGGCTTAGGGACCCAAAGGGCTCGAAGGCGCTGCTGATAGACGACCCGCCCAACTTCCTGAACTCCCTGGTCACCCTCCGCCACGCCCACACGCCCCAGGACATGCGGGCCGGGTCGGGGGGTCTTCCCTTCGACACCGGCTCCGAGGGGGATCTCAAGCGCCAGATAGCGGCCGGGAAGGCGGATAAACCGCCCTCCCCTGACAAGGGCTACCTGATACTCGCCCTTTTCACCCTGGGGGAGCTCGAAGAGCGGGAGATAAACCTGCTCTGCCTCAAGGCCCTCAAAAACAACCAGGAGATGCTCTCCTCGCTGATAGGGCCGGTGGACGACCCCTCGGACGGCGGGAACGGCAGCGGGGCCCCCTCCGAGGGCTTGGGACTGCCCGGCGCCGCCGAGGGCCACGCCGGGATCCTGGGCCACCCCGCGAGGGTCCTGCCCGAGCGGCTGGCCAAGTCCATCCTGAGGACCTGGCTCAGGCTTGCGGCCAAGGTCTTGAGCCCTGGCGACCGGCTTTGGTCCTGCCGGGAGGAATTCCAGGAACTTTTGGGAAGGAGCTACACCAAGGTGCCCGGGCAGGACGGGCAGTACGTATACCATGAGCATAACATTTGACTTCACGCCGTCCAGGCGCGGCGGGCCCCTGGTCCTGGGCCTGGACACCGGCGGGACCAACACGGACGCCGTCCTCTTCGAGACCGACACCCAGAGCATAGTCGCAAGCGCCAAGGACTTCACCACCCACTACGACCTGGCGGTGGGCATCCGGGGTGCCCTCAAGCGGCTCATGGGACTGCTTCCCAAGGCCGACATGCTCTCCAGGGTGAGGTCCGTGAACCTCTCCACCACCCTCGCGACCAACGCCATAGCCGAGGGCCTGGGCCACAAGGTGGGGCTTGTGATGGTGGGCTTCGACGAGAGGCAGGACATAGTCCAGGACCTGCTCCAGCGGCTGCCCTCCTGCTCGCCCATCTTCATAAACGGCGGCCACAACTACTACGGCCAGGAAAGCGCCCCGCTGGACGAGTTGGCCCTCATGGAGGGGCTTCTCGCAATCGGCCCGGAGGTGCAGGCCTGGGCCGTCTCCAGCTTCTTCTCGGTCAAGAACCCCACCCACGAGCTGCGGGTGGAGGAGCTCATAAGGAAGGTGTCGCCGGACTCCCCCATAACCCTTGGCCAGAACCTCACCGGCGAGCTGGGTGCCGTCCGGAGGGCCGCCACCGCCGCCCTGAACGCAGGCCTTGTGCCCATAATCCGCAGGCTGATGGCCGCCGTGCTCCAGAGCCTCAAGGAGCTGGGCATAATGGCCCCGCTCATGGTCGTGAAGGGCGACGGCGGGGTGGTGTCAGAGGCCTGGGCGAGGGAGAGGCCCATAGAGACGGTGGTGTCTGGCCCTGCGGCGGGGGTTGCCGGTGCCGGGATACTGGCGAGGGGCTTCCTCGAGCCAGGGGAGAAGAACCTCTGGGTCCTGGACGTGGGCGGGACAACCTCGGACCTTGCCTACCTGGAGGACGGGCACCCCAGGACCAACCCCAACGGGGCCGTGGTCGGAAACTGGATAACCATGGTGGAGGCCGTGGAGACCACCACCCTGGGCCTGGGTGGCGACAGCCTGATCGACTTCACCGAGGAAAGGGAGCTGATACTTGGCCCAAGGAGGGTGCTCCCCCTCTGCAGGCTGGCGGAGCGCTACCCGAGCGTAATCGAGCTCCTGTCCCCAGGGCCTGGAAAGCTCTTGCCAACCACCCTGTGCCGCTTCTTCACGCCCAACGTCGATCCGGACCCAGGGCTTAACGATTACGAAAAGGAGATAAGGGAGCTTCTGGAAAGCCAGAACCCCCTCACCTTCGCCGAGTACCAGAACCACTGCCTGTACAGGGGGCACCTCTTCCCAGGGCTCAAGTTCCTTACCCACCCTTCCATACTTGTGTCCGCCTTCACGCCAACCGACGCTTTCGTTGTGCTTGGCCTCTTCAAGGCCGGCATCCCCGAGGCCTCCCGCAAGGCGGCCTACCTCTTGGGCATGACCGTGGGCCTGAGCGCGGAGGAGCTTTCCAGGGCAATCCTCGACAAGTTCGGCGAAAGGATAGCCGAGATGCTCATAAGGAGGGGGCTTGCGATAGACGAGGTGGATTTCGGGGACAGGGATTTCGGGAGGAAGGGGGTATTCACGAAAGCCTTGCAAAGGAAACGCAAGGGCGCGCTGAACGTGCGCCTCTCACTCGATGCCCCTGTCGTGCTCCTGGGGGCACCCGTTGGCGTGCTCGCCCCCTGGGCCAACAAGTTCATCGACGCGAGGGTGCTTACGCCCCCCCGCTTTGAGGTGGCGTCCGCAACCGGTGCCGCGGCCTCCATCGTGTCGCTCTCAAGGCGCGTGGACATAGTGTCCCTTCCGGATCTGAAGACCTACCGGGCCTTCCTCCCCGACCGCCAGCTAGACAGTTTGGACCTTAACATGTTGGTCCAGGACACCTCGGTAATCATGGGCCGCTACATGTCGGATCTCGCGAGGCTCGCCGGGGCGGATGAGAACTGCCCTATTTCCTTCACAAGATCCGACCGCCAGGTGCTCACCTCCGACGGGATTTATTTCCCCATGGGCTGCACCCTTAAATTCACCGCCGGCTACGTCAAAGGCGAGGCTGTTCATGGGTATTAGGCCCAAGGCTCTCGCTAATGCCTTGCAATCGCCCGCAAAGCCAGGATGCGTTTAGCGCTCTTACCTTGCGCATACCAACAAATGATTATCTTTTC
>JAITKK010000111.1 GCA_031278475.1 Deltaproteobacteria bacterium | reverse complement strand
TGCAACATCTAGGATGGATGCTTTGCATATTCCAACTATTATGGATGATATGCAATTATATGCATGCATTTTAGCTATGGGGTAATACGATCGTCCATTCAGGCCAGGGATAAAGCAGTAGTTGGTGGCTTGGCCGAAAGGCCTGCGCCGCCATGGGGAAGCCCAATGGCTTTGGGGATCTTGCAAGCTCGTCTTGGGCCTTATGCGGATAATCGGGACTTGCAAGCGACGGATTGGTATGTGGGGGAAAAGAGTGCAAACGGAAAGGGAGCCCAAGGCGCATGCCAAACCCCTCCGGAAGGCCCTTGCCTTTCCGGCCATTAGGTAAATGGTTTGCGGAGGCCTAACGCTTGCCTGATTTCCCAGGCTGCTGCGAGAGCCGGATCATCTCGGCGACCTCGTAGGCTGCGTTGGCTTGGGAGAGCTTTTTCTGCTCTTTGAGGATGTCAGCCAGCACCTTGTGGGTGGTGTAGCTCTTGGGTGCGAGCCTCGTCGCCAGCTGGGCCTCGGCAAGGGCCGCCATGTTGTTGCTCATGCGCTGGTAGCACAGGGCGAGCCACATGTGGGGCTCTGCTATGTCGTGCTTGACGGATATCAGCCTCTTGAGCAAGGTCACCGCCTCCTTGTAGCGGTACTCGCTGTAGAGGATTTTCGCCTTGGTGATGATGAGCTCCCCGTGGTAGGGCCAGTGGGCCAGGCCCTTGTCCAGCCACTCCGTCGCCTCCTTGGTCGCGTTGATGCTGAAGAGGTACTTCATGAAGGTGACGGTCTCGCGGTGGTCCGGGTCCTCTTTGAGGCCTATGGCGAGGGTGTTAGCCAGTTCCTGGGCCTTGGCGGACTCGTCGCTTTGGCCGAGATCCCCCAGGACGGTCGCCAAGAGGCCCATGGGCCTCGGGTCGCGCGGGTGCTTCAGGGTGAGCGTCTTGTATATCTGGAAGGCCTCCTCATAGTGGCGGTTCCGGCGGTAGAAGTCGCCCAGCTTGTACTGGAGCTCCTCGTTTTCCGGCTCTATGGCGAGCACTTCCTGGAAGTAGCGCAGGGCCTCGGCGTAGTTCCCCTGCTTCTGGTAGAGGTTGAAGAGCCGCCAGCGTATGCCGCTGTTCTCCGGGGCCAGGGCGGCGGCGGTCCTCAGGTAGCCAAGGCCCTCATCCGTCTTCCCGTCCTTTATGCTCAGCTCGCCTATGGCCATGTTGGCGTTCAGGTCTTGGGGGTTGTCCTTGAGCCTGCCCATGAGCTTGCCCCAACGGATGAGCTTCTCGCCTTGGGCCACCCGGCCCATCTTGACGTCCAGGTTGCCCTTGAGGATGTAGAACTCGTGGTCGTCGGGGTGCTGGGCGAGCCCGGCCTCGTAGACCTGGGAGAGCTTTTTGGTGGCCCTCAGTTCCGCGTAGACCTCCCCCATGCCCTTTAGGAGGTTCGCGTTGTTGGGCGAGTAGAAGTGGGCTATGAGCACGGGCTCCAAGAGGGACGCGGCCATCTTTGCCTGTTTTCGGGAGACCATGGCCTTGGCGAGGGAGGAAGCGGCTTCCAGATCGTCGCGGTTGTTGACCAGGCGCTCCAGGGAGTCGGCTATGGTGAACTCGCGGTTGGCCTCCTCGGTCAGGCCCATGCGGAAGTAGACCCTGCCCAGGCCGTCGTAGGCGCTGATGGTGAGCGGCCGCAGGTAGAGTATGTCCCTGTACCACTTGATGGCGTCGGCGTAGCGGCCCTTGGCCGCCAGCGACTGGGCGCGGCGCAGCATGCTGGAGGGCTTCCTCTGGAAGCCGAGGCCAGCGAGCAGCATGTCGAATATGTCCTCCAGCGGGGGTATGCGCTTCCAGAGCTTGGCAATGCCCGCGAAGAAGGCGCCGGCGGCGCGGGTGAAGGCGTTGCCCCCCGCCGGGGCCGCGTCCGCGGCCCCGGGCGGGGTGAGCTCAAGGTCCCCCACCGAGTCCGACCCGCTGTGGATGGTCGGCCCAATGTCCGGGGGCACTCCGGCGGAAGCCTCTTGGATGCTTTCCTTCACGGCCTCCTTGGCGCCCTCCTTGGCACCCTCCTTGACCGCGTCGGCCATGGCCTCAGCGGCCTTGGCCTCCGCTTTCTCCCGGGCCCTTTCCGAAAACGGCTTGAGCGTGGATGTGGCCGCCATGGCCGGGGTTTCCTCGCCTACCTGCGGGACCAGGCCCGCCGGGGTGGGCGGGTCGTCCGAGAAGACGGAGTTGCCCAGTATGCCCGCGCCCTGGAGAGCGGGATCGGGCGGATCGTCCAACGGCACTGGCCGCGGCGGGGGCGTTTTTTCCTTCGTGGGGTTTTCTGCCATTATTGCCACAAGCGGGCGCGGGGCCTCTGGCCCCGGGCGCCCCGGTGCTGGGAATTTTGGGCCCTATGCGGCCCGCTGGCTTGCATATGCAATAAAGTTGCCAAATTACTCGCCGATTATCTTCACCAACACCCTCTTCCTGCGCTTTCCGTCGAACTCGCCGTAGAAGATCCTCTCCCAGGGTCCGAGGTCCAGCTCGCCCTTGGTTATGGCGACCACCACCTCGCGGCCCATGATCTGGCGCTTCAGGTGGGCGTCCGCGTTGTCCTCGTGGCCGTTGTGGGCGTAGCGGGAGTAGGGTTTCTCGGGGGCGAGCCCCTCCAGCCACAGCTCGAAGTCGGAGTGAAGCCCTGGCTCGTCGTCGTTTATGAAGACGGATGCCGTTATGTGCATGGCGTTCACCAGCGCAAGGCCCTCTTTCACGCCGGATTCGATCAGGGCCTCCCGCACCTGCGGGGTGATGTTCAGGAAGGCCCTCCTGGCATCCGTTTCGAACCAGAGCTCCTTGCGATGGCTTTTCATGCTTGATAGCCCTTTCTTGCAGGCCCAGGGCCTGGGGTTCCCCGCAGGCAATGCCGGCCATGTGGTGGGATGTGGTGGGATGGGGCCTTTCGCCCAGGCACCATTATATCCCCCGGGCCGGGCCTTCTCAATGACCGCGGGGCAACTTACCTTGCCCATGCCCCCACACCTGGCCCATGCCTGGGTCAAGCCATAGGTCAGGCCATAGGCCAGGCCATAGGTCAGGCCCTTGGGTTAGGCCTTGGGCCAGGCCCTGGGCCAAGGCCCTGGCCCCCATCGCGCTTGGGGTTTGTTTAGTGGGCCCAAGTGGGCTATGCTTTGTTGGCGGCACGGATCCCCCCGCCATGGGCCCAAAGGGCCCTTGGCGGGGTTTAAGGCGGGACCGATGCCATTCCTCGAATGACAGTACGCAAACCCCGAAAGGCCTTGGGTGGTCACAACGGGGCGGAAAAGGTGGAACGGACCTTGCACCTATTGGACATGACGCCGGGCGAGCTTAGGAGGCTCACCCGCTTCGCCCGCTGGCACCTGGCCTATGTCGCGCTGGTGGCCGCGTTCTTTTCCCTGCTGTACGCGACCGGGGCCTTCAGGTCCTCCGTGTTCCTGATGGAGAAGTTCATCTTCCTGGTGATGGCTCCCGCCGCGACCGTGGCCTTCGTCCTCATCTCGCCCTGGAGGGGCGACTGGAGGGACGCCATCACGGGCATGTACCAGCGCCTGGAGGGCCAAGAGGCCTTCATCGTAATGGCGCTCTTGGTCTTCCTCTTTGGGTTCTTGGTATACAGCGTCCTCATCTGGGGGCTGGGGGCGCTCATTCCCTCCCTTTTCTACATGTAGGGGCCTAAGGGCCCGCCCCCCCCTTCCCGCCCCCCTCCCGGGGGCCACACTCTTTTGCCCATGAGACCAACCGAGCAAGGGGTGCCCCCCGTCCCAGCCCAGCGGCAAGCGGCCTTTTGCGTGGCCTTTGCCATTAGCCTGGCCATGGCCTTGGCGGCCGCCCTATGGGCGGCCGGGCCCCTTGGGGCCGATACCCTCAGGGCGCTCTACCCGGAGGCCCCCAGGTCCCTCGACCCCCACCTGTACCCTCCCGACCCCAACGCCTACCCTGTCATAATGAACGCATACAAGAGGCTCTTCGACCTCTCCGACCAGGGCTCGGACCTGGACTCCTCCCAGAGCGTCGCGAGGACGGTCAGGGTATCGGATGACGGGCTCATGTACACGGTCATCATGCGGGAGGGCGAGACCTTCGCGGACGGGTCGCCGGTTAACCCGGAGGCCGTCCTCTTCTCCTTCGACAGGCTCATGGCGTCGGACGCGGGCAAGGCCCTCTTCCCATACCTGAAATACATGCGCATAGACGGCCCCAACACCTTCGCCATGATACTGGAGAGGCCCTGGCCGCCGTTCCTTGCGTCCCTGACCCTCCCGCAGGCCTCGATCATAAGCCCGGTGCTCGCCGGCATGCCGAGCGACCACCTCAGGGAGCACACCCTGGGCTCCGGGCGCTACGTCGTGGATCTGGTGGGGCAGGGAAGGATCACCATGGCCAAGAGGCCGGAACTGGCCTCCACCGGCTCGCCGCAGCGGGTGGAGTTCATCTACGAGCCCGACCCGGCCAAGAGGCTGGCCTTCTACAAGGACAAAGACGCCCAGCTGGCGCTTTTGGACGGGCCGCCCGGGGAGGGGGCCCCGGAGGGGGCCCTCCCCCGGGCGGTGCCCTCCTGGACGACCCGCTTCCTTGCCTTCAACACGGAGAGGCCCTACGTGGCCACCCTCGAGGCCAGGGAGGGCCTGGCCCTCATGGCGGAGTACTCATTTTCCTCCATGCCCGTCCGCTCCCAGGGCCTGCTTCCCAGGGGCTTCCAGGGGGCGCCAGCGGCGCCCCCCTCCTCCAGGCTTGAGATCATAACCGCCGAGGAGAGGGCAAAGGAGATGATACAGGCGGCCGGGAAGCCCAAAACGCCCCTAAGCCTGGTTTACCGCCCGAGCGAGCCTGACGCCTACAGGGACGCGGCATACCTCTGCGAGCGTTTCCACGCCATGGGGGTGCCGGTGAACGCGGTGCCGCTCCAAGGCAGGCAGGGGGACGGGATCCTGGAGAGGGGCGACTACGACATGTACCTGGGCACCAGGCACCCGGAGATCCCCTCCCCAGAGATGTGGCTGGGAAAATTCCTGGACTCCAAGGCGAGCGTGAACTCCAACCCGGCCCGCTACAAGAACGCCGTGGCCGACGGCCAGATAGCCGACTTTGACGCCTCCCAGCCCAAGCCGGAAAGGGACAACCGGGTGAAGGCCCTGGCCTCCTTGGCCGGGAGGGAGCGCCCTTACGTGCTCTTGTACCAGATGCAGCTGGCATATCTGGCCGACAGGAGGCTAGCTGACGTGAGCCCGCACCCCATGTGGCCCCTCTACTGGCCCATCGAGCGGGTCAACCTGAGCCCCTTCCGCCAAGGCATCCCGCAGGGCCCAAAGCCACCGCCCGAGCCACCTAAGCCCGAGGCGGTGAGGGATTTTGACGAACCCGTGGCCGAGTTCTACGAGTGAGCATGGGCCGCGGCCTTGTGTCGCCTCTTTGCTAAGTGCGGATGTTTAAAAAAAATCAGCCATATTAGGGATAATTCGCGCAAATTATAGAAAGATGGAAGTTACGTCACCTTGCGCAGGCTTGACTTCCGCGGGTTTGACTTCCGCGGGCTTGACTTCCGCAGAGGATACGGAAACTGCGGCTCACGCCATCCCGCAGGGCGGGAGCCAAAACAATAATCCGCCGTACAGCCGCATAAATGCCTTGTTTTTTGGACGGGAATTCATTAAAATACACTCTCGCACGATGTGGCGAATGGGCATGCCCGGTATCCCTTCGATAATCCCGCGCCGTGAACCAAGGGGCCGTCTTGAAACCCAAGGCACCGATCCCCACAGGATTATGGCCTTTGTTGGAATGAAATAGGCCCAATGGGAGCCACATAGCAAAACACCTTCATTATCATATATTGTTTTACTTAAAGACCAAAAAGACCAAAAATCAAAAAGCTCAAAGACAGATATAAGGCCGTTAATCGAAATACCGTTAGAAGCTAAATGCCGAAAAGCCTACCTTGAAAGTGCCTGCCGGCATCCTTGGTGAAGTGCGCTTGGAACGACACTGCCTGGACGTATCTCAGGATGCATTAGGACTATGAGTAAAAAAACCCCAAAAGTAGCCGTCATACACATGGAAGAGCTCAGGAAGATCCTGAACACCCAAGAACTCATCAGGTTCCTTGTGAAGGATGTCGAATCAGATCGGTCTGGTTTCAGAGACTTCCTGTTGGCAAACGACTTCAAGGATACCGAGGCGGATTTATTTCTTAGTGGGCGCAACCCCATAAGCGTCATAAGCAGGATTATCGGAAATGGGCTACTGTTCGCAAAACTTATCCACGAATGGCACAAGCGGGCTGGCTTTTGGCCCCTTGAGGGCCCCGATGCCTTGGTGGGCTCTCACTGGAGGAAGATTCTCTTCATTATCCACGAGTTGGCTTCCAACGGCCAAGTTTCGAGGCTAGCCACCGTTTCCGATCTTATGGAAGCGGTGAAAAAGAAAAAATCCCAACCCCCCGCCTACCTCGCAAAGGACAGGGAAGACTTTATCGCAGTCGTAAGGGCGAAGGTCATCATGGCATCTCCTCCGCCTTCCAGGACAAAGCTTCTTAAGGAAAGTTTTCCGAAATTACAGCAAGACGTTGCCGTACTGGAAAGTGCGGATGAGTTCAAAATAAGTTTCCTTGAGATGGCAAAAATCCAAGGCATCGTGATGGATGCCATCGCAAGAAATGACGATTTCGCCTCACTGATAAAACAACAGCTCATTACCCTAAGTGAATCAACGTCGAGGGATCTGGCTTGCTTCCAACATTCCTATATGGATGCCGAACCCGGTTATTTTATGCGGGAGTTGGTAAAGAACCGCTCGCAATGGATCAATGAGGCGGACGAAACACTTCTTGCTATCTTAGACAAATACGAGGTCTTACCCAGGATACGTGATGTTTTCGACAAATTACTTGAGCTTACCCCTAATCGGGATGAGCAAGAAATCATAAAGATAAACCTTAAGTTGCAAAAGCTCGGGCATATATCGGAAATAGTGAAAGAAGTCCCGTTGGCATTGCAAATCCTGAGAGTGCTTAAGAGCCCAAAACCTCTAGACCCCAAGTACTATGATAGCTTGGCGGATTTACGCTATGGTTTTGCTAAGGAACTCGGCGAAGGGGTATACGATCACGTAGTTGAACCCATATCGGATATCATCGATGGCTTGGTCGAGTTGATAGGTGATGAAGCAACCCAAGATTTGTCCTCCCCCATTTTGGGCATACAAGAGACGAGCGATGAGGAGGGGGGGGATGAACAACTGGCAGATAATGAGAAAGATTCCCCAGATTTGGATAATCAGCACTCGGATGTTGCCACAGAGTTGTCACCCGAGGAATTGTACCGCCTTGACGACGATGAAGTGAAGGATTTCAACACGGAATCAATGATGGACGATTTTTTGGGAGAAGATATAAAAAATGCTCTATCAATAACATTTGGAACAAAGAAAGCAGACATTAGATTATCGTTATCTAATGATAACCCTGATGATAAATTATTTCTGGAAAAGCTCAGTTCATTAAAGGATTTGGATCAATTTTCGCTCACAAGATTTATTGAGACTTCACCTACTAATGTCTTGGAAGCGATGATCAGTAATACCCATATGGATTTCTTAGGCTTGCTCAAAGGAAATGAAATTCATGAACGTGAACTAAGACATCCCAGTCATAACCATGTAATCCATTTAGTGGCCGCTGCACTCTTAGGGTTGGTAACACGTCTTTATAAGAATAAACAATATGAATACCTATATTGGTTGCAACGTTTAGTAGCGAGATTATTTTTCCAACCGAACTTGTTCAAGGCTTTGTACATTGGTGTTAATTACAATCCGTTGGTGGATGATCTTGTTAATCAGTTTCATCAAGCCATCAATTGGTCTACAATTCAAAAATCGTTTTTCTTTGGAAAACCGGACATGAAGAAGATTTTCCTCGGTGCCGTCGCAAAACCTACGGTTTTGGCCCCCTCGAAAGAATTACTTCAGTTTTATAGGCTTTTCTCGGAAACACAAATCAATAGATTCTCTGAATGTGCCGATATTTTGGAAGAATACCTGTACGAAACCAAGGATGTCGTAGTGGAGGAGGAAAAGGCAAGAAAAATACTTTTTTTACAAAGAGAAAAAGATGTCTTTTTGGATACCATCCAGAAAGTCATAGCCGATTTTATGCTACCCCAAAGTTTCCCTTTTATGTTCGGCAAGGAAATGCTCAATACACTCCGTCACCTGTTGGATGCCGAAGAAGGTGAATGTGGCACTCTCCTGGCTAGTTGCCTGAAAGCGGAAGATCCCCACGCAATTCTTACCAAAGCCAATGAATTAGCGCTACTTATTGAAGATAAATCGTACTTACAAACAATACACAAAAAGTTAAATGGTGATAATAGTATCCCACTTAATAAAGTATCATATACCAAGTTGGAAAATTGCCTCCAAAATGCAATTATATTAATCAAACAGTATGCCGAATCACGGATTTTGTCAGATGCTGTACCTGAAATAACTGTCCCTTATGGTAAGTACCTTAATAAATTGTCGGAATGGGTTGACAAACGTCAAAGTATATTGGGTAGTGATCGAAAATCGTTGTATTGCGACTTTTATGATACGATTAAAAAGGAAATCAGTAAAATAGACGGAAGGATGTCCGACCCTATCGTCCAAAATGAAGGATTCATTAATTTTTATCCTTGGGATGTCGACACTTCCTTGGTTGCTTACTTGGTGATCCATCCAGAGGTAGCAGCATGGAATGAAGATACTTTTTATGATAAACTAGAAGAATTTATTACCAATAGTGCCGATGATCTCAGCATCGACGAAGGTTTCATGCAGCATATAAAAAATGAATCCTTGCTTGTTCCAAATTCATTCCTGAAGGTACAGCTAAACTACAGAGGCTTAGTGCCAGAGGGGCAACAAAGTAGTTACAGTGAGATTTTGTATGCTTCAATTAAGGATTTGGCCGACAAGACCGATTTGATAGTCGATAATCATCTGGCTCTTTTAAGCATGAACTACATAGATTTTGATTTTACAGACAAAGACCTTATTACGCTGAAAAAAGCCACACATATGCTGATCACTTTAAAAGGATTGCTAGCCGTGGCATCGGAGAATCTCAATTGGCAGGGCGTAAACACAGCAGTGGCTGATACTAAAAGTATCAAAAAGCGGTATTTGAATTTTACCTCGGAACACAAACCATATGTGGAGCCCATTTATTTCAGTAATGACCATGTTTTTTTTAAAATACTGAAAAATAATTCAAAAAAATTTGAACAAATTCTTTCGCCCAAGAATAAATCATCATCCAAAAAGCAATCAAAAGACAGCTTGCGCCAGTTTTTCTCCCAAGTTAAGGAAATGAATGATTTTTATCCCAAGAACAAGGAAGAGGGTTCTCTGAAAGAACTATTTTATGCCTTGGGCTACAATCTTATTAATAAGGGTGAACAGACAATAAAAAAATGCAATAACGGAACAATTTTCAAAATCAGAGACATAAATCTCAAACCAATGACCAGCCATTACGTACCTACATTATGGAATAATAGAGAAGGCGGTACGCAAACGTTGATTCTCTTTTGCGGCGCACAGCCCACCACTTGGAATCTCATGGAGTTACTGCAAGAAATCTCTAACAATAATCCTCATAACCAGCTTTTTGTTATCTCGTTCTCATATTTGGATTATGATTTCAGATCCGAGGTCAATATGTATGCCGAGGCAATGGGTTTGAATTTAATTTTATTCGATCCCTATCTTGCCGCATACCTTCTCATGCCCGAGCTAGCCAAGTGCCGTAATGAAGCATTTCGGCGTATTGCTGCGGTATATGGATACAATGATGTTAATGTTGGTGCCTTGACCGAAGAATCCTATAGCTCGGATATTTATCGATTTCGTGATATTATGCCCATGTTTGCAATCGATGATGCGGTTCCAACCCTTTTTCTTGCTCGCTTAGGCGATGATTTTAGCAAAATCGTTGCAGGCTGTTTTGACGCATATAATGCCCAATCTGACAATTCCATAAAATACGTTTATAGGGACGTATCGCTTGAAATGTCACTTCTCAAAGTTATACGCGAGGAATTATCTCATATTGGATTAAAGCCCGACATATCTGATTTCGACCTGCCCGATGCCATAAGGAGTCTTTTTGAAAGCGAGGAAAGGCCAACAGAGGGATTAGTCCTTTTTTTGGATAATGCGGACAAATTGCTAGAGTCTTCTAATGAAAACGATTTCTACGAGCTCATTCTCGCCAGCACGATAATGGATTTATCACCATCGTACTTCAAGATTTTCTTTGGTGGGCAAGAGATTGTCCTGCACCATTCCATTCTCACGGTATTTAAAACTGAGCACGATAAATTATTTATCAAAGGCGAGGGTACGACTTCATTTTCCCTCATAAATGGTAATGAGGCACGGGACTACCTGTTAACACCATTGAAAGCATTCGGCATTCTATTTCCTGAGGAAATTTCGCACAGTGAATTGCTGAAAGTATTCAATTATGAGCCGTCTTTGATTTTTTTGTTTGTAAATCGTCTGATAGCCCACGTCAGGGCTACCACTCCGCACGATTCCTTCCCACCATTCATAGTTGAGCCCCGAGATGTCGTATATATTCTTGATGAATTGAAGATATTTGAAAAATCTGTACACATTTACGTAAATTATTTGAGCTTCAATAATCTTCATTTATATGTATTGTACACTATAGCTTATTTATTTTATTTTGCTTCCGAATTTGAAAGTAAGATATACGTTTTTCAAATTCTAAAAGATTTGCACACATTTTTTCCAGGTCGAGTTGACTATATTGATATGGACGAGCTGATTGGAGTCTGTTTCGATCTAGAACAGCTTGGTTTTTTGTTTGTAGCTGCATCCAACACTTATAAACGTGAACCTATTGTCTACGGTAATTATTACCTTCTACAAATGTTGGGTGGGTTTGAGGCAATCGAGAAAAAGATTAATGTTCTGAGGGCGAGCGATGAAGACATACAACCAAAGCAACTGACTTGGTATCGTAGAAGGATTCTAAGGCCGATTGACGAGTTAGGATTACCTCCTGAACCCAAATATTATACTTTAAATGTAAGTCCCCCTGATATAACCGCTTATCCCGATTATAGCCGTTTCTATTTTGAATACGGTAAAGTTGAAGGATACCCAAGTCCATTTTCGGTAATAGATGAATTTGACATCACGAAATTTTCAAATTTATTTTCATACATTTTGACTCACCCAGCAAATGGTGGTGATAGGGCTCTTCTCGCTTTACAACAATTTTGCCTATTGAGACACTTCTCTGTCGTCAATGTTCGGTTTGACAAAGCGACAGAATTTGATAGTTCGTCCTTTGCGAAAATGTTGGATTTGATGAACAATCTAGTGAGCCGATTAAGCCAGTCCACCAACTCGCCTATAATCTTTTTCTTGGATTTTTCCATCGATTTCCTTGAGCATGAAAAATTATATGGCGATTTGCTCGATCGAATGGTCACTTATAAGTTCGATAATGAACCCATAACTCGATTTGTCATATCCATGCCCCCGGATGCGTCTTTATCATTTCTTTTGAATAATTACCATGGTCTGGTCCATGGTTCAATGTACGCTATGCAACGATGGACATTAACCTCCGTGTTTCATTATCTTAGGGAAAATAATTTTGATGTCACCCACACCAAAAGGATCATCGAGGAAACCAACGGCTACGACGCTTTGGTCTTAAAAGAGTTAGCCAAGCTCAAAGGCTATCATTTTGACTTGGATCCTGCGATTTCAAAACCATTCTTTTGCGAAAAATTCCAACCAGTCTTGGATACTTTCTCTAGTATGTTTGAAGATGTTAATGAATATGAGATTCACCAGTTAACACCCTTACTAGTTAATAACCCGGTTTTCAAGGAATTCTTCAAAACCGACTTAGAAACTAAAACCGTTCTATTCGTACAGATGCTCTTGAATTATGCGTTATGTGATGTGGGAGAGATGGAGAGGTCCGGATATAGCCTAGCCTATATAGAATTAATCCCCACATTTGCATCCGGGGAGATTTATCCTTGCAACGATGGCCCCGAGGATGGCTCCCCTGACTCTATGGATTCCGAAACGGAAGCCGACCCCACGCCTCTTGAAGCCGATTCCCCCATAGGCTCCGAGCCCCCTGATGACCAAGCTTAGGCAGCCTGCGTTATGGCACTTCGCATAGGCCCCGCATATACCCCGCATCGACCATATGGATGCCTCCTTTATCCGTAAGCCACTCGGGGACATCCACAAGGCTTCCGGAGGGCCCTTCGGCCCTTTCCCAAGCCCCTGCCAATGGTAGCTGGCCCTTTACCCCCTTCCATGGTTTCACCTGGCACGCCCCCAATCATGCCCCCAATCACGCCCCCAAGCATGGCCCCAAGCACGGCCCCAAGCATGGCCCCAAGCACGGTCATGGTCCAGGCTGCCAGGCTCTCCTGCCTTCCCCCTTTGTAGCTATCCCCGCACAGGCTTCCCCTATCCCTCCCGCCAAAACCCCATCAATGCGCCCTTTTGCAACGAGCCTGCCCTGGGACACCCAATAAGCCCAATAACACCTAAAGGGCACCTGGAGGGTCCCAAGCACTTTTCGGGCCCTCTTGGGGCACATGATTTTAGTCCGGGGTTCTTTTAAGTTCCCCACGGGTATTTTTTTGATTATCCATTTAGAAATAATTGCATACCATATGTGGTATATGTATATTTCAAAAATGGTAAGGTCTTAGCGAATCTGTGGCTTTATGAGGCTAAATTTTGAAAAAAAACCAGATTTAACACGATGAAAGGCTGTTAAATCTAGACTTTTTTGGTATAATTTTGCCAAGTTAACCCTGATTACGCCCTTAAATTTCATAAAGCTCCTCCCTTTGCTTCGAATCGGAGCTAATAAGCAGGTATTTGCGTATATGTGTCCTCTTCGTGCGCCCCAATAGGGGGCATCAGGGCAAGGGGCGACGGCATGCCTTTGCCCCTGCCTTTGCCTGCAAACGGATGCATTCGCTTTCTCAGGGCCAGGAGGCCCCTTTATGCATGACCTGAAGTTCGTGAGGGACAATGTCCCCCTGATCGTCGAAACCCTGGAGAACCGGCGGATGGACAGCTCCGTCATGGACGGCTTCTCGGCCCTGGACCAAAGGCGCAGGGAGCTGCTGACGGAGTACGAGGGCCTTCTCGCCGAGCGGAACAGGGCCAACGACCTCATAGCCGGGCTCAGGAAGAAAAAAGAGGACACCGCCCCGCACATCGCGGGGCTCAAGGAGCTGGGGGCGAGGATAAAGGGGCTCGAGCCGGGGCTTGCCGAGGTGGAGGAGAAGGAAAAGGAAATCCTAAGGAACATCCCCAACCTAGTGCACCCGAGCGTCCCCCTGGGCGACGAGTCCGCAAACCAGGAGATACGGAGGCATTTGGAGCCCCCGTCCTTTGGCTTCCAGCCCAGGAACCACTGGGAGATAGGCGAGTCCTTCGGGCAGATGGACTTCCCCAGGGCCGCTAAGATTGCCGGGGCGAGGTTCGCCGTCCTCTACGGGGATCTTTCCAGGCTCAACAGGGCCCTCATATCCTTCATGCTGGACCTCCATACCCAAGAGCACGGCTACACGGAGTGCTGGCCTCCGGCCATTGTCAATTCCAAGGCCCTGTTCGGGACGGGCCAGCTGCCCAAGTTCAAGGACGACCAGTTCAAGCTGGAAGGCAGGGATCTGTGGCTGGTGCCTACCGCCGAGGTGCCCGTTACCAACCTCTACCAGGAGGAGTCCCTGGACTACGACTCCCTTCCCATATCCTTTGCCGCCTACACGCCCTGCTTCAGGGCCGAGGCCGGGGCCGCGGGACGCGACACAAGGGGGCTCATCCGCATGCACCAGTTCGACAAGGTAGAGCTTGTGAAGTTCTCCAAGCCGGAGGAGTCCATGGACGAGCTCGAGAGGCTGACCTCTCATGCCGAGGAGGTGCTCAAGAGGCTGGGGCTGCCCTACAGGGTGGTGGCCCTGGCAAGCGGCGATTTGGGGTTCTCCTCCACCAAGACCTACGACCTGGAGGTCTGGCTCCCGGGGGCGGGGCTCTACAGGGAGATATCCAGCTGCTCCTGCTTCACCGACTTCCAGGCGAGGAGGGCCGGCATAAGGGCCAGGAAGAAGGACGGCAAGTCCGCCTTGGTCCACACCCTCAACGGCTCCGGGCTCGCCGTGGGGAGGACCTTGGCGGCCGTCCTTGAGAATTTCCAGGCCGCCGACGGCTCCGTTTCGATCCCTGAGGCCCTGCGCCCCTACATGGGCGGGCAGGCCTCCATCGTCAGCAAGGGGGGCGCATAGTGGACAAGAGGGGCTTTTCCTGGGAACATGGCGAGGACTTCGCCCCGTCCTTCAAGGCGGGCTACAGGGCCATGGGCCATGCCGACGGTGACTTCGGCCTTGACTTCGTCCTGGGGCTCACCCTCTCGGAGGGCTTCAGGGAGTCCCTCGCCAAGGCCTTGGAAACCTTGGATTCCGGCATGCGGGGGCCGGCTTCCGGGCCCGCGGCCCGGAACGCCGCCCCCGCGTCCGAGGCACCGGCCCCCGGGGACGTCACGGGCAAGGAAGAGGCCGGCAGGCCCGAGGCCGGCAGGCCCGAGGAAAGCAAGAGGGGTATCCTGTCTTTGTTCGGGGGCTTCCTTTCCCCCTTCCGGGCCAAGCCCGGGAAAAGTTCGCTTTCCGGGAGGACCCTACTGATCCCCCTGGCCGTCCTTGCCGTGGTCGCCTTGGCCTTCCTGGTCCGCCTGAGCGACGGCCCCCCGGAACTCGCGGCGGCCAAGACCCAAGAGCCGGTAACCGCCGTCCCAATCCCCGCCCAACAGGCAAGCCAGGGAAGCCTAAAGGGACCTGGCCCCCAGCCAGGCCGGCAATCAGGCCCCCAGCCAGGCCTGGAAGCAAACGCCCAGCCAAGCCAAGAGCCCTCCATGCCCGTGTCCGTTGGGCCGCCTAACCCGCCGGTTGTCCTGCAGGGCAAATCCGGGGGGATTGCGGTTGAGGCCGTGCCCTATTTCCCGCTCGCGCCCGGCTCCGACCCCAGTGGCATATCCCCCCGCACGGCCGCCGAGCTGGTCGCCTTGGGCCCAAGGTTCACGCCGGAGGCGGGAGGGGCCGTTGGCGGGAATGCCGGGAAGGGCCGTGCCGGTCAAGGCAAAGGCAATGGCAAAAACGATCCCAGGCAGGTCGTGAGGACGGTCGCGAGGGTACCGGGCGAGGGGCTGCCCCAGGACGACCCTGTGGCCGACCCGGCGTCCGAGAACCCCTCCTTGCTCGCGGAAGAGCTTGAGCCAGAGGATGACTTTTACTCGGAGGAGGCCTTTGGCGGCGGCGAGCCAGGGTTCCTTGGCTACGGCCCGGACGGGCTTATGCCGGCCCCGTCGGCCGGGGAGACCGGCCCAAGGCCGGGCGACGTGCCCGACGGTGGCTTCGAGCCTGCCTTCGGGCCGGTGGATCCGGACGGCCCCAAGGTGGTCAAGGTGATCGGTTACACCTCCGGGAGCCCGCTCGACAAGGAGATACTCGCGGGCTTCCTGGGCCAGGAGAGGCTATCAGGGCTTGAGTCAGGCTTCCTGGAGCTGCAGGAGCCCTCCAACGGGGAGATCCTGCACCTTCGGACCACCTTCGACCGCGGCCTCCAGGCCGAGGCGCAGAAGTGGGTGAGGGCGGTGGGGAGCCTCGAGGCGGCCCTGGTGGTCCTGGATCCCGAGGACGGGAAGGTATTGGCCATGGCCGGGGCCGGGAGCGGCACCAAGCTTAACCCTGCGGTCGCGGGGAGTTTCCCGGCCGCCTCGGTGTTCAAGCTCATAACGGCCGCGGCCGCGATGGAGCGCAACGGCTACGACGAGGACTCCTACGTGCTCTACGACGGCGGCAGGCACACCCTCTACAAGTCCAACGTGGTGAAGGACCCGGACGTGGGAAGGCACAAGGCCACGTTCAAGGAGAGCTTCGCCCATAGCATCAACTCGGTTTTCGGGAAACTCGGCATCTACACCCTGGGCGCGGAGGAGCTCAAGGCCTATGCGGAGTCGTTCCGCTTCAACAGCCCCATCCTCTTCGAGATGGAGGTTACCCCCTCCAGCTTCCTGGTGGAGGACGCGGAGGATCCCTTCCTTTTGGCCGAGCTCGCCTCGGGTTACAACCGCACCACCAAGGCATCCCCGCTGCACGCCGCGATGATGGTCGCGGCCGTCCACAACGGCGGCAGGGTCATGGAGCCCTACTTCGTGGAGGAGGTCGCGGACAACCGCAACAACGTGCTCTACACGGGGACGCCCAAGGAGCTTGGGAAGGTGATGGCGGATGGCACCGCCTCCAGCCTGTGGACCCTCATGAAGGCCACGGTCTACGAAGGCACGGGCAGGAAGCGCTTCTACGACGCCACCTCCCACCCCGTGCTCAGGCGCCTGGACCTGGGCGGCAAGAGCGGCACCATAAACGACACGGAGGGCAACTACGTGGACTGGTTCGTGGCGCTCGCGAAGCTTAAGGACGCAGAGGGCAAGGAATCCAAGCCATTGGCCATAGCGGCGGTGGTGGTCCACAACGGTCGCGCCAGGCTATCCTCCCAGGAGCTTGTCCGCCGTGCGGTTATAAGTTACTATAAGGACAAGCCTTAGAAAGGCAGCAAGGCCCCCCAAAAGGACGCAAAAGCCAAAGCCAGGGGATAATTACGCCCCTTTATGGCTTATTATGGCCAAGCCATGGCCATGTCATGGCCAAGTCATGGCCATCTCATGGCCCAAGGCCCCGGACGGGCCAAGGCTCCCTTTCAAGGCCCTTGGAAGATTCCTACACAAGCTGGTGCCCCGGCCTGCCAGGTGGCTGGGCCGGCACGGCGCGCCAAGACCCGCGGGGCGGGACGCCAGGACGTCCGGTGCCTTCGCATGGTTGCGCCTGCCCGGGGGCTCCCTTGGGGAGGGTGCAAGGGCATTCGCGCCGCATCCTTTGCGGCCTGACTCACAGTGGGAGACAACATGACCGTATTGGCCGTGAACGGGAGCCCCCGTCCCAAGGGGAACACCTCCGTGATGATCGAATGGTGCCTGGAGGCCATAGAGGACGGGGGTCTGAAGACCGAGGTGTACCAGGTGGGCGGGAAGCCGGTCCTGGGCTGCAAGGCCTGCTACGGCTGCGCCCGCCAGGAGAAGCCCCGCTGCGTGCAGAAGGACTTCATGAACGAGCTCATAGCCAAGGCCATCGAGGCCGAGGCCCTGATACTCGCATCCCCGGTGTACTTCGCGGACCTTACCCCGGAGCTCAAGGCGGTCATCGACCGCTTGGGCTACGTCAGCCTGCACCACGGCTCCCTGTTGGCCAGGAAGCCCGGGGCCGCGGTGGTGGTCGCGAGGAGGGCCGGGCACGTCCACACCTTCGACTCCATCAACCATTTTTTTGGCATCAACCAGATGCTGACGGTGGGGTCCCGCTACTGGAACCTGGGAGTCGCGAGGGACCCGGGCGAAATCCAGGATGACCGCGAGGCCCAGGAGACCATGAGGTTGCTTGGCGCCAACATCGCCTGGCTTGTCAACAAGTTAAAAGCCTGAAGGAGACACCTTTGGAACTATTCGGAAGCTACCTGACATTCTGGTTCGTTCTCGGTTTCATCCTGCTCATAATAGAGTTCCTGACCCCGGGCGTGGTGGCCCTTTTCTTCGGCCTGGGGGCCTGGGTGGTGCTCCTGATCCTTGCCTTCGCGCCCATCCCCGTCTGGGCGCAATGGCTCGTTTTCTCTGTGTCCTCAATCGTCTTCCTGGTCCTCCTTAGGAAGCACGTCATCAGGTGGTTCGCCACCTTCAAGTCCTCCAAGAAGGACAGCCTTAGCGAGCCCATGGTAGCGAGGCGCTACCTTGGCCAGGAGGTGGACGTGTTGGAGGACATCCTGCCAGGAAGGCCAGGGCCGGTCGAGCTAAACGGGACCCGCTGGATGGCCAAGACCGACGTGGGGCTCTCCAAGGGCGACAGGGCGAGGATAGTCGCCCTCGAGGAGCTGACGTTCCGCATCGAGCCCATTTCTTCGCCCCCGACATCTCTGGAAAAGACGGAGCAAAGCCCACAGAACCCATAGAGCCCATAGAGCCCACGAATCCCACAAAAGCCCCAAAAGCCTATAAAAACCCATAATGGGCCTAACCAGCACAATGATCGTCATTCCCCGGGAGCCACCGGGCGCGAAGAGAGAGCGTGGTAGAGAGCATGGAAGTAACAATCTTCATTCTGATAGGCATAGCGGTATTCCTGATAATTCTGTTCCAGCTCTACGTAAGGATCGTCCCCCAGAACGAGGCCTTCGTGGTGGAGCGGCTCGGAAAGTACTCCGACACCCTGCTCTCGGGCTTCCATGTGCTCATCCCCTTCTTCGACAGGGTGGCCTACAAGCACACCTTAAAGGAGCAGGTGATTGACGTCCCCATGCAGATCTGCATAACCCGGGACAACATCTCCGTCGAGGTGGACGGGGTGCTGTACCTTACCGTCATAGACCCCCATCTGGCCAGCTACGGGGTCAACAACTACTACAACGCCGCCATCCAGATGTCCCAGACCACCATGAGGAGCGTCATAGGCAAGCTCGAGCTGGACAAGACCTTCGAGGAGAGGGAGACCATCAACGCCGAGATAATAGGGGCCGTGGACAAGGCATCCTCCCCCTGGGGGGTGAAGATCAACCGCTACGAGGTCAAGAACATCACCCCGCCCCAGTCCATAAAGGACGCCATGGAGAAACAGATGAGGGCCGAGCGTGAGAAGAGGGCGCTCATAGCCGAGTCCGAGGGCGAGAAGATGGCCATGATAAACAAGGCCGAGGGAAACAAGCTCGCAAACATCGCCGTTGCCGAGGGCGAGCGCCAGAAGCTCATAAACATATCCGAAGGCGAGAAGCAGCGCCGCATCAACGAGGCCGCGGGCCGTGCCCAGGAGATACTGCTCATAGCAAACTCCACGGCCGAGGCCCTCCGCCGGGTGGGGGCGTCAATTGTCGCCCAAGGCGGGAACGAGGCGGTGGCCCTGAGGATAGCCGAACACTACCTCATGGAGTTCGGGAAGCTCGCAAAGGCCAACAACACGATGATTATCCCCACGAACGTTGTCGACATCGCGTCCATCGTGGCCGTGGGGAAATCCGTCCTTAAGTCTGGCGAGGGCCCCGCCCCCGCACCCAGTCCCCCCCAAGGATGATGCCGGCCCAAAGGCTTCCCTGACACCAGCGCTTAGGGAAAGCGCAAAACCCGAACGCCAAGGCAGAGCGTTTTGCCTTGGCGTTTTTCATATGCCGCGAGTGCTCTGGCTTTTAGGGTTTGTTGGGGGTATATTGGCGTTTATTTGGCTTATTGGGTTTATTGGCGTTTATCGGATTTGTGCCATGGCTGCTTGCGACAAGCATAAGTGTCCATAAACCGAGAGCTGAATCTGCCAGGGTTTTTGGAAATATCGTGCCCAATAAAAGAAACGCTGAAAAAGTATCAAAGAACCTAATTGTTTGAAAGCTTCCGTAGCTAAAAGCATGCTACTTTGTTAAGGTGCCATTTGGCATGCGCACAAATAATATTTGAAAATATTTGTTGGTTTACTGAATTTCGTTATTTTTCGAACTGGTTTCTGGCTTAACCATAGAAGTCAGTTCTGACAGCCTGTGATTAAGAGTTTCAGAAATCTCTTTTAAATAACCCTCGAGCCATGACTTATCGGCTAACGCCTGCTTGAGCGCAATTTGGCAATAATCCAAGTTTTGTTTTAATTCGTTTATCTGGGCACCCTGCGACGCTTTTACCCCCTCAACATAAGAAAGCCTGTCTCTGGTTGATGTGTTATAATCCTCGAGTTCCCTAATTTTTTGTTCGCTTTTGACAAGTGTTATCCGCAGGTATTCACTTTCTTTTTCTAATTCATTAAACTTTATTTCGTACTCTTCATGAATTGCGTTTATCTTGTTGTTTAACTCTGCTTTAAAGATGGTGTTGATTTCATTTGATGGATTTACGGTTTTAGGCCGTGCTATACGGTTATAACCTTCCTTATCCCTCCATACTTTCCAATATTTGGAAACTGTGGAGAGAGAGCCCCCCACTATTTTATGTATTGAACTAAGACTGCATTTCTTGGACTCGTTTATCAACGTTTGCGCAGTCTCTGCAACTAGCGAATACGTTATATGTGTTGGTCGTCCCATGAGGATCCTCCATAGAAATGGTAAATGAGCGAAAATAAGAATTATATTTGATTAATCTTTTTTTTTCATAATTTCACATTGCTTGTATTATAAACGATTTGTTGGAAAAAATGCAAGCCTTTTTATTAATTTTTTTTGCTAACTTCATTTGTCCGGAAACTGGTAATCAAACTTGTCATTTTTCTGGTACAAACCCTGTCCGGCATTATTTCGCTATCTCCTAAAGGTTCCACAATTTGTGTGCACAGTATGTTTTAGCATACTAGATTTCGCTCTTATTATCGCAACAGGTGCTGTAAGAGCTGACAAAGATAGTCCCAATGTGCGGACAAACTATGGTGTCAATTTTCGGATATTTATGCTTGTCAGCAACAATAATAGTGTAACTTGCAACCTAAAATGTCTGGAAACCGGCTGTCGATTTGTCAGATTAACGTATAGGTAACATGCCTGAAATTTGGCTATTTTTACGATACCTTGACTTAATTTGCCAACATTTTTGCCGTCTTGGGTTTTATCGCAAACACGCCAAAACGGTAAAAGCGGCCAAAGCGGTAAAAGCGGCCAAAGCGGCTATATGGCCTATGCAAAAGATACGTTTGCAAGGTGCGGGAATTAGCCGTTGTTGGTGATTTTTGGTTGCGAGTGACAATTGGGCCGCTTACGGAGCTTTCCCAAGACCGACCATAAAAGCATTGGCCGCAATGTAATCTTGCAGTCAATTATCGATTACGGGGAATGCGCGAACGCTGCGCCCGGGGCTTGGGAAAACCCGCTTATGGTGCCGCCTGTTGCGGCGGCCTGGGAGCCATTGGGCCAGGTTGTGCCGCGTTCGGCTGGGGCGCATAAGGCTGGGCTGCGTTTGGTTGGGGTGCGCTCGGTTGGCCTTGGCCAGGCTCAACTATCTCCGGCAGGCCCAAGGCCTCTAGGGCAGCAAGGGCCTTCCTGAGCTCGGCCTTCCTGTCCTCGTGTCCGGGGGAGGCAGGGAGCAGGCCAAGGGCCGAGGCGTAGGCCGCCCTCGCGCCGGAAATGTCGCCCCTCGCCTCGCGGATCCTGCCCTCGTAGGCCCTCACCGCGCTGCGGAAGACCGCCCTTGAGTCGTCGTCCTGGCCTTTGGGGTTCTCGTAGAGCTTTTGGAGTTCCGCGAACAGGGCCGGATCGTTTCCGGTCTCCTCAAGGTACTTGAGGTTGAGGCTCTCGTAGAGGAGCCTGTCCCGGGAGTCGGGCGGGGAGCCTGCCAAGGCCCTCTGGATCATGGGCCCGAATTCACCGGCCCTTCCCAAAAACTTCAGGCTCTCCAGCTCCACCCGCATGACGGCCGGCGGCTGGAACTTCTCCCTCGCCCTGCCGCCCTCGGCTATGTAGGCCTGGAAGAAGATCCTGGGGGAGTTGGGGAAGTTGGGCTTGGCCCCTCCCTTCCTCCCAGCCCGGAAGGCAGCGTCTTCCTTTATCATGGCGGAAAGCCTGGAAAGCTCGGCATCCCTTTCCGGGAACTGCTTGGAGAGCTGGGCAACCGCCTTTTCGGCCTTCTGGAAGTTCGACTTGGAGTCGGAGTTTCTCCCCTGGTCGCGCAGGTACCTCGCGAGATACCAATAGAGGAAGGGCAGCTCGAACGAGGTTTCCCGCTCCTTTCTGGGTACCGCCCTCTCCAAGGTGGTGACTGCCGCCATCAGCTCAATCTCAGCCTCTATGGGCGGCTTGCCTTGCGCGAGGATGAGATCGGCAAGCGTTATGCTCCTTAGGGCCAGGTAGGCCGTCTCGTGCGGGGCCAGGGTCTCCTGGATGTGGAGCTTTCCAAGCCCTTGGCGCAGGTAGGCCTCGGCCTTGGCGGAGTCCCCCTCGGAGGCTTTGTAGAGCGCCGCCATCTCGTAGACCAGGTAGGCCCTCTTGTCGTGGGCTAGCTCCTTCCAGGCAATCAGGCTCTCCGCGAAGCCCAGGGTCCCCGGCGGGTAGTAGGCGTCCGTCAGGGAGTCCGCGAGGTCCAGGCAGAGGTACCACAGGCTGCCCCGGAAGGCCACATCCCCTGGATCCTCGCAGAGGTTCCTGTTGGGGGCCAGGGCCATTATCATTGAGGTCAGAAGCTCGGCCCTAAGCGGGGAGCGGTGGGTGAGCTTGGTAAGATCGTTGTAGAGCGACAGGGCGGCCGGGAAGTCGTAGGCGGCCCTCGCGGCAGGGCCTTGCCCTGCCTGCCCGGGGGCGCTCCCTTGGGGCTGGCCGGTTCCCCCCGTGCCGGTGGCGGGGTCGCCTTCCCCATGCTCGTCGCCCACGAGAAGGATGCTGCCAGTGGAGGGCACGGGCGGCTCTTCCTTAAGGGGGGTGGGGTCGCCCAACAGGGAGAAGACGTCCTTGGAGCTCGAGCTCAGCCTATAGGACAGGGACAATAGGTTGAGGGAGTCCACGGCCAAGGGCGAGTCCGGGTCAAGGCCGGAGGACAAGGCCGAGAGCACCGTCCCCTCCAGTATGCCCTCGGCGTCATGGAACATGCCCAGCCCTATTAGCGTCCCCGAGAGCACGTTCGCGGCCGACATGGTCTCCGGGTCGCCCGCGCCCTTGCGTTTGAGCCTATCCTCGTAGGCGCCCTTCGCGTGCGGCAGGGCGTTTTCCAGCTCCATGAGGTTGAACAGGGCGAGCGCCAGGCCCACCTCGCATATGCTTTTGGAGTCGGGCCCCGCCGGGGGCGATCTTAGGCTCTTGGTGTAATAGTCCCTCGCCAAGGAGAAGTTGCCCTCCCGCAGGTGGGTGGCGCCCAAAAGGGGGAGAAGCCTTCCCTCGGCCGGGAGTTCCGTCTCCAAGGAGGTGAGCCCCTTCCTTGCCGTCTCGTATTCGCCCTTGAAAAAGGACGCAACGCTGTCACGCAGAAGGGTCGCATCCTCCGATTCGTAGTCGGCCTTCAGTATGTCGTCCGGGGCGGGCGGGTAGGAGTTCTCCTCGCCGCGGACATAGGGCTGCACGGCGTCCAAAAGGGTTCCCAGCTCTTGGGCCCGCTCGGCCCTGGGTGATTGGATCAAGGCGTGCCAGAGCAGGAAGAGAAGCGGGATCATGAGCGCCCCCAAGGCCGGTAGCCAGGCCTTGGACTTGCGCAAGGATTCCCACCTTGACTCGGTCCCCGGCCCCGCTTGGGGGTCGGCCCCGTCCAGGCCATCGTCACCTTCAGCTTGGCCGCCATCGTCCCCTGCCGGGCCGCCATCGCCCCCTTCCGCTTGGGGGCTTTCCGCGTTGCCGCTTTCGGGGTCCCTGAGGCGCGCCCGCCTGCGGGGCATGTCGGGGCTTGTTGGGGGGTCTTCCGGGAGCCTTGTGCCGCTTGGGTCGCCCTCCACGCTGGCGGCGGTGGCCGTGGCATCGGCCCTTAGGGAAGTTTTTTGGCTATCGGGGTCGGTATCTTTGGGGGCCGGGGGGGCGGTTCCGGTTGCATCGGGGGCTTGGGCGCCGTCCTGGCCGGGCTTTCCGGGAGGCGTCCCCCCGTCCTCGTTCTTCTTCTTTCCAAAGGGCCACACGGTCCGGGCCTCAGGCTACCGGGAGGATGCTGGGAGATGCGTTGCGGAGGATCGTGTCCTTCTTGAAACGCAAATCGTCGCGGTCCGGCCAGGACAGGCTGTAGTGCAGGCCCCTGGACTCCTTGCGGGCGATGGCCGACTCGATTATGAGATCGGCCACGACCGCGATGTTCCTGACCTCCACCAAGTCATAGTCCACCTCGAAGTTGCGGAAGAAGTCGTCTATCTCGGCTTTCACCAGGGAGAGCCTTTTCCTAGCCATGCCCAGGCGCTGGTCGGATCTGACCAGCCCCACGTAGTTCCACATGAAGCGGCGGATCTCGTCCCAGCTGTGGGCGATGAGGACCGCCTCGGAGGGGGCGTGGCCCAGGCGGGCCGTTGGCCAGTGGGGTGGTTCCTTTTCCGGGGGGAAGGGGAGCCTTTCGGATTCCTCCCGGGCGGCCTGGGCCGCCCGGTCGGCCATGACCAGGGCCTCCAGGAGGGAATTGGACGCGAGCCGGTTCGCCCCGTGGAGCCCCGTTGCCGATACCTCGCCTATGGAGTAGAGCCCCTTGAGGTTGGTGCGCCCGTAGGTGTCGACCATGAGGCCGCCGCACTGGTAGTGGGCGGCCGGGACCACCGGAATGGGCTCGACCGTTATGTCTATGCCCACGCTCAGGCAGGTGTCGTAGATCTTGGGGAAGCGCTCCTTCACGAAGGCCGGATCCTTGTGGGTTATGTCAAGGAAGACGCAGGGGGCGCCGGATCTCTTCATCTCCCGGTCGATTGCCAGGGCCACCACGTCCCGGAAGGCCAGATCCCCCTGGGGATGGTCCTTCATGATGGGAACGCCCTCCCGGTTGATGAGCACCCCCCCCTCGCCCCTCACCGCCTCGGATATCAAAAAGTTCCTGAGCTTCGGGTGGTAGAGGCAGGTTGGGTGGAACTGGACGAACTCCATGTCCATGGCCTTGGCCCCTGCCCGCCATCCTATGGCTAGCCCGTCGCCCGTGGCCCCGTCCGGGTTGGTGGTGTAGAGGTATACCTTGCCCGAGCCGCCTGTCGCCAAAACCACCGTCTTCGCGAGGAAGGCCTTTAGCACGCCCTGGTCCCTGTCCAGGACCCAGGCGCCTATCACCCTAAGGGATCCGTCCTTGTCCCTTTCGGTCAGAAGGTCCAATGCCAGGTGGAGCTCGTGCATGGAGATTGCGGGGTTGGCGAGGCAGTTCTCGGCCAGCACCTTTTGCACGGCCTGGCCCGTCATGTCCTTCGCGTGTATTATGCGGCGGTGGCTGTGCCCGCCCTCGCGGCCAAGCTCAGGGAGATCCGGGTGGTCCACCTGCGCCGTGAATGGCACGCCCAGGCCCTGGAGCTCCTCGATCATGGCGGGACCCGCCCCCACCACTATCCTCACCGCATCCTCGTGGCAGAGGCCCTGGCCCGAGGCCAGGGTGTCCTGGACGTGCTCCTCCAGGGTGTCGTCTGTCCCCATGACGGCCGCGATGCCGCCCTGGGCGAGGTTGGTGTTGGTGTCGCAGGCGAGCTTCTTGGCGACGACGTTCACGCTCCCGTAGGGTGCCACCTTCCTCGCGAAGCTGAGCCCCGCTATCCCTGAGCCTATCACCAGGTAGTCGGATTTGCAGATCATAAGGGGAGGCTTTCCCATTGGCTTGGAAGCGCGTGCGCCAAGGGCTTGAGATCCGGGCGCGTGTTGGCTATTTGGCGGGTATCAGGTATTCCAGGAGCGCCTTTTGCGCGTGCAGGCGGTTTTCGGCCTCGTCGAATATGACGGACGCGGGGCTTTCCAGCACCTCTTCGGTCACCTCCTCGCCCGGGTGGGCGGGCAGGCAGTGGAGGAACAGCGCCTTGGGCCTGGCCTTGGCCATGAGCGCGGAGTCCACCCTGTAGCCCTTGAAGTCCTTGAGCCTTTTCGCGCGCTCCGCTTCCTTCCCCATGGAGGTGAAGACGTCGGTTGTGACAACCGTCGCCCCCTTCACGGCTTCCAGGGGGCTGCCCATGAATTTAACCCTCGGGTTGTCCGCGGCGGCCCTCTTCGCGATCCCCTCGTCGGGGAGGTACCCGGGGGGGCAGGCGAGGTTTAGCCCGAACCCGAGGACCGCCGCGGCCTCAAGCCAGGTGTTGGCCATGTTGCCGCCGTCGCCTATCCAGGCAACCGTCTGGGAACCCAGCTCGTTTCCGTCAATCCTTTCTATTATGGTGAAGACGTCCGCCAGCACCTGGCAGGGGTGCCTCTCGTCGGTGAGGGCGTTCACCACGGGTATGGAGGCGTGTTTCGCGAGCTCCACCAGGTCCTCTTCCTTTGTGTGGCGGATGACAATCCCCGACACGTAGCGGGAGAACACCCTCGCGCTGTGGGACAGGGGCTCGCCCCTGGCCCACTGGGAGTCGCCAAGGTGTATTATTATGGCGTGACCGCCCAGCTCGGTGATGGCGCACTCGAAGCTCACCCTCGTGCGGGTGGAGGGCTTGCTGAACAAGACGGCTATGGGCCTTCCCCGCAGGTGGTCGCGCTGGTAGCGGTGGCGGTACCTCTCGTGCTTGAGGGTGCGCGTCCTGTCGAAGAGGAAAAGGTACTCTTCCTTGGTAAGGTCCCTGAATGTTATGAAGTTTTTGGGCATATGCAACCTTAGGCCTGGTCCTGTTGTATGAAATGTTGGGTTTTTGGGGCTTTTGCCTGAATCCCAAATGCCATTGGTATCAGGCCATTGGCCTAGAGAGCCATTGGCCTTAGCCCATTGGCCTTAGCCCATTGGCCTTAATTCCGGGGCCCTATTCCCTGGGCTTCAGGGAGAGCACGGCGGCCAAGGCGTCCAGAAGGTAGTCTATCTCGCTTACGGATACCGTGAGCGGCGGGAGGAACCTCAGGACGTTTCCGGCGGTGGCGTTTACCAGGATGCCCCGGTCCCTGAGCGCGACCGAGTAGCCCTCCGCGGGGGAGCCAAGCGCCAGGCCCAGGAGGAGCCCAATCCCCCTCACCTCGGAGACAAGCTCGGGGAACCTGGATTTAAGGAGGTCAAGGCCGTCCTTTAAGTGCCTGCCTTTGGCCCGGACGTCTTCCAGGAAGGCAGGGTCAAGTATCCTTGTCGCGAGTTCCAGGGCCACCGCCATCGAGAGGGGCGCCCCGCCCACCGTTGTCGAGTGGCTCCCCGGGCCCAGGGCCTTGGAGGCATCCTCGCTTGAGAGGGTCGCGCCTATGGGGTAGCCGCTCCCCAGGGCCTTCCCAAGGGTAAGTATGTCGGGCGTCACATCGAAGTGCCTGAACGCGAAGTCCTCGCCGGTCCTTCCGAGCCCGGTCTGCACCTCGTCCAGGATCAAGAGCGCGCCCCTGTCCCTTATAAGCTTCGCGGCATCCCCAAGATAGCCCTCAGGTGGCACGGCGACCCCGCCTTCGCCCTGGACGGGCTCCAGTATCACGCCGGCCACGGTATCGTCCACCGCCTTGTCCAAGGCGGGAAGATCCCCGTAGGGGACGAAGCTTATGCCGGGGACCAGCGGGCGGAAGCCCTCGTGGAGCTTTTCCTGGCCGGTGAGGGATATTGCCCCCATGGTCCTGCCGTGGAAGGAGTTTATGGCCGATACTATGTTGGTCCTTTTCAGGCCGTCACGGTCAAAGCCGTGCTTCCTGGCCATCTTGAAGGCGCACTCGTTGGCCTCGGCCCCGGAGTTGGAGAAGAAGGCCCTTGGGAGCCCGGAGGCCTCGGTGAGGAGTTTCGCGAGCCGCACCAGGGGCTCGTTGTAGTAGAGGTTGGAGACTTGGACCAGTTTTCCGGCCTGCTCCTTGAGGACCTCCGCCATGAAGGCGGGCGCGTGCCCGAAGGCGCAGACCGCCACACCCTGGACGAAGTCCAGGTACTCACGGCCCTCCGCGTCGTAGAGCCTTGTGCCCTCGCCCCTCACGAAAGCAAGCGGTAACCTGTTGACGTTCCCAAGCAGGCACTTCCCGCCGATTTCCAGTATCTCCTCGGAGGATAGCGGGGGGAGGGCATTGGTAAGGGGTTTTGGATCGATTGCGGTCATCCTCTCTCCAATGGGTCGGAACCTTTGCGGCAAATGGCAAAGCGGCAACAGCGCATTGCGGGGACAAGGGCATTGCGGGGACATGGGCATCGCGGGAACAAGGGCATTGCGGGAAAAACCACAAAACCGCTAATTAACCCGAATCGATTTTGATTGATTGCTGGAATTCACAAATGCAATGGCCCAATGGCAAGGCCAAGGGCAGGGGCCAAAAACAGGCCCGCGTTAGCCCTCATAATGCCAAACAGACGCCAATCGGTAAAATACGGGACTTTGGGCCGGGCTTTGCCTTGCCTCTCCATTATCGCATATTGCGGGGAAGCCATGAAAGGGGCGGGGCATTGTGGCCCTGGGCCCCATGCCCCGCCTTGACAGCCAAGTCCCGGGCCGGGATTCCCTGGCCGGGGAGGCGGCCCAAGGGAGGCCCTTCCGCCAAGGGCCCCTAGGCCAGGAAGACCTCGGTGCCGCAGCCCCGGTGGGTGAATATCTCGAGAAGTATGGAGTGGGGCTCCCTGCCGTCTATGACCGAGGCAGCCTCGCAGCCGTTTTCCAAGGCGTGGACGCAGCATTCGAGCTTGGGGATCATGCCGCCCTGGATAAGGCCCCTCTCCCTCATGTCGGCAATCTCCCCCTTGCCCAAGGAGAGTATCAGGGTCCCGTCCGGGCCCAAGACCCCCTCCACGTCGGTCAGAAGCACAAGTTTCCTGGCCTTGAGGGCGACCGCCACGGCGGCGGCCGCGGTGTCGGCGTTTATGTTGTAGCCCTGGCCGTCGGCACCCACCCCCACAGGGGATATGACCGGTATGAAGCCGCCCTCGGTAAGGAGCCCCAGAAGGTCCGTGTTCACGGAGACGGGCCTTCCCACAAGGCCTATGTCCAAGGGCTGGGCGTCCGGGCCCTTCCCGTCGGCAGGAAGGGTCTCCCTTTCCGCGACTATCAGCAGGCTGTCTTTCCCGGAAAGCCCCACCGCTGAGCCGCCGGCAAGGGTTATGCGGCTCACTATGTCTTTGCCTATGCGGCCGCATAGGACCATCTCCACCACCTCCATGGTGGCTGGGTCCGTGTAGCGCAGGCCGTCCACGAAGCGGGAGCCGATGTGGAGCCTTTCCAGCATGTCGCTTATCTGGGGGCCGCCGCCGTGGACCACCACGGGCTTCAGGCCCAGGAGCCGCAGGAGGGTGACGTCCTTCGCGAAGTTGTCCAAAAGCGGGCCCGTCGCCATGGCGTGCCCGCCCAGCTTTATGACAAGGGTCGCGTTCCGGTAGGAGAGTATGTAGGGCAGGGCCTCTATCAGGTGCCCCGCCCGGATGGAGTCCTCTTTGTCCTTGGGCATGGGGGTTGTTGCCTAGAGAATGTAGCGGGTGAGATCGATGTCCCCCACCACGCCCGCGAGCCTCTCGCGCACGTAGCCCTCGTTTATGATTATCTTGGTGGGGGCGATCTCCGGGGCCGAGAAGCTTATCTCGTCCAGGAGCTTCTCCATGATGGTGGAGAGCCTCCTGGCCCCTATGTTTTCCTGCTTGTCGTTTACCTCGCAGGCCATCCTCGCCAGCTCCTCCACCGCGTCCGGGGTGAACTCCAGGAGGACATCCTCGGTGCCCAAAAGGGTCTGGTACTGGATGATGAGGGCGTTCTGGGGTTCCGTGAGTATCCTCACGAAGTCTTCCTTGTTCAGGGAGTTAAGCTCCACCCTGATGGGGAAGCGGCCCTGGAGCTCGGGGATGAGATCGCTCGGCTTGGTGACATGGAATGCCCCGGCCGCTATGAAGAGGATATGGTCCGTCTTTACGGGCCCGTGCTTGGTGGGGACGGTAGTCCCCTCCACCAAGGGCAAAAGATCCCGCTGCACGCCCTCGCGGCTCACATCCGGGCCGCCCTTGTGCTCCCTTCCGGCCACCTTGTCTATCTCGTCTATGAATACCAGCCCGTGCTGCTCCACCCTGAGCTTCGCCTCGGCCACCACCTTGTCCATGTCCACCAGGCGGTTGGCCTCCTCCTGGATGAGGATCTCCCGAGCCTCCTTGACCTTTACCATGCGCTTGTGGCTCTTCTTGGGGAAGAGCTGGCTCATGGCGTCCGAGAGGTTCTTTTCCATCTCGTCCAGGCCCACGGTCGTGAATATCCTTGTCATGGACGTGGACACGGACTGCTCGACCTCGAGAGGGACCTCCCTTTCCTCCAGGCGGCCGTCCTTTAGGAGCTTCCTCAGTTTGGAGCGGGTGGTGCCAGGGGCGTGCCCGGTCTCGGAGTGCTGGCGGGACCTTTCGGACCTCCCCGGGAGCAGCATGTCGAGGATGCGCTCCTCCGCCAGCCCCACGGCCTTCGACGCCATCTTCTCCTTTTCCTCCTGGGAGACCATGCCCACGGCCAGGTCCATGAGCTCCCTTATCATGGACTCCACGTCCCTGCCCACGTAGCCCACCTCGGTGTACTTGGAGGCCTCCACCTTGATGAAGGGCGACTTGGTGAGCCTTGCGAGCCTTCTCGCTATCTCGGTCTTGCCCACGCCCGTGGGCCCTATCATTATTATGTTGCGGGGGGCTATCTCTTCCCTCATGTGCTCCGGGGCGATCAGGCGCCTCCAGCGGTTTCTGAGAGCGATCGCGACCGCCCTCTTGGCCTCGCCCTGGCCAATTATGTACTTGTCCAGTTCGGTGACTATCTGGCGGGGGGTGAGGTTGAGCTCGGCATTTGGCTTGGAAACGATTTCTTTAGCGATGTTGGGCATCTGTCTTTCGCCTGCGTGAATCCTTTGAGTGCTTCCGGCCCCATGCCGGGGCCGGGTTGACCGGTAAGTTCAGCCCTCGGAGTCGAGGGTCTCGACCACCACCGTGTCGTTGGTGTAGATGCAGATCTTTGAGGCAATGGCAAGCGCCTCCCGGCAGATGGCCTCCGCCGAGAGCGTGGGCGCGTGCTTGATGAGGGCCCTCGCGGCGGCCAATGCGTAGTAGCCGCCGGCGCCTGTCGCGAGTATGTTGTCGTCCGGCTCCAATACGTCACCAAGCCCCGATATCATCAGGCATTTTTCCTTGTCGGCAGCCAAGAGCACCGCCTCAAGGTGGCGCAGGCCCCGATCGGTGCGCCATTTCTTGGTTAGCTCCACCGCGGCCCTGGTGAAGTTCCCGCCGTATTGGTTCAGCTCCTCTTCCAGCTTGTCAAGTATCGCGAGGGCGTCGGCCGTGGCCCCGGCTATCCCGCAGATTATCTTGTCGTTGTGGAGCCGCTTTATCTTCTTTGCCGTGTGCTTGATTATGGCGGGGCCCTGGCTCACCTGGCCGTCGCCGGCTACCGCCACCTTGCCCTGGTGGCGCACCATGATGATGGTCGTGCCCCTGTGGGCCTCGCCGGGCCTTGTTTTTCTCATGCGCACCTCCGGGAGTCCGGGCATTGGGTCCCTTGGATCGTTTGGCCTTGTTGGGACTTCTTGGGCCTTGCTGGGGCCTTATTGGGCATTGCCTGGGGCCCGATGAACCGGGCCAGGGACAAAGGCCATAATTATGCAAAATTAGCTGTTTTGCGGGAAAATGTTATTGACTTGCTAAAATTATAATCTTTGTTTATGCCTTGGATTATGGCTCCCTGGCCGAGCCCGAGGGCCAAGGCCCCGCCCCAGGCCCCAAGGCTTTTGCCCTTGCCCCCGCCTTGGCAGGCGATAGCCCGGCCATCGGGGAGGCATCCCTTGGGGGGATGGCCAACGGGGGCGCCCCTCCTTGGGGGCGCCCCCGTTGGGGGAAAAGTTACTTTAGCAGAAAACGCCCTGCCCTGAAACAGGTATTTTCCAAAAGGGCCTAGGAAAGGCGATCTTCGTCAAGGCCCCTCGCCCTGGGGATCCCCTGGGCCCCCATCCTCCCCCTCGGGGAGGGTGGCCCTGGGATGGGCCTGGTAGGCCTTGCGCAGCGCCCTGAGATCGAGGTGGGTGTAGCGCTGGGTGGAGGATAGCGAGGCGTGGCCCAGCATCTCCTGGATGGCCTTAAGATCCGCCCCGTTCTCCAGCATGTGGCTCGCGAAGCTGTGGCGCAGGCTGTGGGGGGAGTAACAGCTGTCAAGCCCCTTCGCTCCCAGCCTCTTGGAAAGCGCCCTGCGGGCCTCCCTGTCCTGGATGCGGCCGCCCCTTCGCCCCAGGAAGAGGGCAACGGAACTTGCGCCCCCCTTAAGGTAGCCCTCCCTCGCCTTGAGCCACAGGCCCAACGCGTCCAGGGCAGGCTCCCCCACGGGGACAAGGCGGTCCTTCTGGCCCTTGCCCTTGCGGACCCTTGCCGATCCTTCCCGGAAATCAAGGTCGTCCAAGTCCAGGGCCGCGAGTTCCCCCACCCTCATGCCCGTGGAGTACAAAAGCTCCAGCATGGCCTGATCCCTCGCCTCATGCCTTTGGGGGGGCCCGATGGGCCCTGGCTCTTTTGCGGGGCCGCTATTTTTTGCGATGCGGCCTTTCCGAGGGGGCCCGTCTTCGGGCCCTGGGATTGGGCCTGGGATTGGGCCAAGCAGGGACTCGGCCTCGCGCTGGGACAAAAAGCGCGGGTTTTTCTTGGGGAGTTTCGGGGCCTTCACCGACAGGGCGGGGTTGCTGTCCAGCCGCCCCTCCCGGATGAGCCAGCGGTAGAAGGAGTTTATGGCGGAGAGCGCCCTCGCGATGGAGACGTTGTCCAGGCCCTCCCTTAGCTTGAAGACGTAGGCCCTTATGTCGTGCTTGGTCGCAAGGAGGGGCTCCTTTCCCCTCTCTGTGAGGAGGAAGGACGAAAAGCCGGTAAGGTCGCGGCCGTAGGCCGCGAGGGTGTGCGGGCTGCGGTTTTTGGCCGCCCCCTGGTAGTCCAGGAAGTCCAGGACAAGCCTGGACGCGGCGGACGGGACTTGCCCTTTGTCGCGGGGCCCTGGCATGGCTCAGGGCTGGATGATGGGGTGGCGGTGGTCGTGGAACCTGTCGTCCAGGACCAGCTGCCTGGCCTTGCGGGTGAGCGGGTTAAGGGCCAAGGGGCCCAGAAGGTTCGCGGTCATCTCCTGGGGTTTCCCAGGGGGGATGGTTACTATGGCAAAGAGGCTTAGGTCCCCCTCGCCCAGCTCCTGGGCTATCCCCTGGGGAAGGGCCGGGGCGTAGTCCTCCTTGAACAGCACCGGGTCGATGAGGACCAGGGCCAAGGTGGGGTCGTCAAGGCACTGGAGCCAGTAGAATGGCTTGTCGTTGGCCCTCTGGATGAGCACGTAGCGGGTGAGGTCGGGAAAGCCGATGATCCCCCCCAAGACCGTGATGACGGAGTCCGGGCTTACGTCCAACCCGCCGAATCTTTTGGTGTCTATCCTCATCTGCCTGCAATCCCCCCGCCAGGCAGGCACTGCCTGGCGGGGGCTCCTGTTCTGGGGCCGCCAAGGGCGGCCCTTAGGGGACCTTCCGGGTGTGTTGCCCTTTCAGGAATCTTTTTTGGGCCAGAGCTTGGCCGCCGTCAGGAGATCGTCGGTCTGGGTCGCGAGCGACTGGAGGTTCTGCTCCTGGATGCGCAGGAAGATCTCCTCGCGGTGGACCGCGCACTCGGCCGGGGCGCTAATCCCCAGGCGCACCTGGTGGCCCTTCACGTCGACCACCTGCACCCTTATGTCGTCCCCAATGGTTACGGTCTCGCCGATTTTTCTGGTGAGTATCAGCACTTTTCAAACTTCCTTGTCCGTGTGCCAACGGGCCTGAACGGTTGCGGCCCCAAGAGGGTCCGCCCGGTGCGCCCCGCAGGCCGTCCTGGGCCTTCCTGGCGCGAATCCGTTTCAAGTAACAAAATTATATTATACTCTGTATAATTATTGGAAACAAGCAGTAATTTCAATAGCTTTTACGGAGTTGGGAAATCCTTGCGTTTTTTTAGGCATTGTTTGCGGCAATTTTTCGTTCTTTCGCAAAATTAAATACCACTGGTGTCCACCGAAATTAGCTGCTATAATGTGGCTTAAGGGAGATGGCCCCACCCATGGGCCCTTTCCTTGGGCCCTTTCCTTGGCGGGCCCTTGCCCGTGGGATGGGCTTTTTGGCCCCAATCCATTATTAGCCGGGCCTTTTCCCGAAAGGAGGTGCCCAACATGTCGTTGAACTCTGCGCTCTACCCGCCGGTAACCGCCCTCAACGCCTTCGGGGTGGGCACCCAGGTAAGCGCCCACAACCTCGCTAACGTGCTCACGGACGGTTTCAAGGCCGGTAGGACCACCTACATGGATCTCCCCCGCTATTCCGGGGTGCAGGCCCAGGTGCAGACGGGCCTCGGGCCTACGGGCCCGCTCATCCCGGTCCAAGGGCTCCCCAGGGATCCCGCGACCCCGGCCTGGGTGCCGGAGGGCTTCGTGGAAGGCTCCAACACCGACGTCGCGACCGAGATGGTGAACCTGATAGTCACGAGCCGCGGCTACCAGGCCAACGCCAAGATAATACCCACCGTCGACAGCATGCTAGGGACCGTCATAGACATGAAGGTCTAGTTGGTTCCGCCCAAAGCACGCCGCAATCTTCCAAAATCCCCCAGAAAGCCCTAAAAACTCGCCGCAATCTTCAAAAATCCCCCAATAAGCCCTAAAAGCACGCCAAAAGCCCAACTCCCAACATCGCCCCAAATATTTAAAATAACACCTTGATTTTCGGCTATGTCCCCTCCGGCCCGTGCCTCTGGAACAGCCCGAGCTTAAGCTGCAGGGTGTCCAGGTAGGCCCTGTGCGGGTTCTTGACCAGGCGCACGACCGAGCGGGACACCCTGGCCGTCACCCGGTCCCCTTCCACCAGGGGGCGGGCCCTCTGGCCGTCCGTGGTCAGGTACACCGACGGGGTGTTGGGCTCTATGCAGACCTCTATGGTCGAGGACAGGGGCAGCACCAGCGGTCTGCTGGAGAGGGTGAAGGGGCAGATGGGCGTTACCACGAAGGCAGGAAGGGTGGGATGCAGCACTGGCCCCCCGGCAGAGAGGTTGTACGCCGTCGAGCCTGTGGTGGTGCTGATTATGACCCCGTCCGCCCTGTAGCACCAGGAGGAAGAGCCGTCCACCCTGAGCTTGAGGTTAAGGATCCGGGCAAGGGCCCCCTTGTTGATGACCGCGTCGTTTAAGACAGGGGTAACGGAGAGCGGCTCCCCGTCCCTTGCGACCTCTATGTCCAGGCAGCACCTCTCCTCAAGGTCGGCTTTCCCGGAAAGCGCCAAAAACAGCAAGTCCTCGAAGCGCTTTGGCTCCACCTCGGCGAGGAAGCCGAGGTTCCCCATGTTTACGCCCAGTATGGGCGTGCCGTCGAAGCCCCAGCGGCGGGAGGCCCTCAGTATGGTGCCGTCCCCGCCTATGGAAATGACCAGCCCCGGGCGCGGGCCGTCTGTCTCGGACACGCTCTCGGAGTGGGGCGGGTTAAGGTCCAGGCGGACCTGGAAGTTCCCGAAATTCTTCTTGATGTAGTCCTCGGTCCAGCCCGCGAGCTCCAGGGCCCGGGGGATGTTCCTCGCGACTATTACCACTTCCGGCAAGTGTCGCCTCGCAAGTCTGGGGATAAGCCGGGCAGGCGGGGAAGCTTAGGGGGCCTTGCCCAAGGCTGGGGCCCTTGGAGGGTCGGGCACACAGGGATTTTAGCACAGGAGCCTGCCATTGCCCCAAATAAGAAAGGCCCCGCCGCTGGGGGCGGCGGGGCCTTTGGGGAAAACGGGTGTTTAGGGAAGGGCGCTTATGCCTTCACGAGGCCCCCGCGGAAGGCCTTGAGATAGCCACGGCAGCCCTTGTCCTTGCCGACCAGGGCAATGGCCCCGGCGATGGTGCCCATCATGGGCTTGTCGAGGGGGTCGATGATGGCGCCGTCGAGGCCCGCGAAGATGGCCTGGCCCATGAAGATGCGGTTGAGGAAGTGCCTCTCGGGGAGCCCGAAGCTGATGTTGGAGAGGCCGCACATGATGTGGAGGCCCGTGAACTTCTCCTTGATGGCCGCGACCGCCTTCAGGAACTCGATCCCGAAGGTGTAGTCGGTGCCCACGGGCTGGACCAGGGGATCTATGTAGATGTTGTCCATGGGGATGTTGATCTTGGTGAGGCCTTCCACCAGTTTCTCGGCGATAGTCACGCGGTCGACCGCGGTGGTGGGCATGCCGGCGTCGCTCATACAGAGGGAGACGACCTTTATGTCCGTGTTGGCTATGACCGGGGACAGCTTCTCCCAGCGTTCCGACTCCAGGGAGATGGAGTTGAGCATGGGGGTGCCCTTGTGGACCTTCATGGCCGCCTCGATGGCATTGGGGTCCGGGCTGTCCAGGGCCAGGGGCTTGTCGACCACGGATTGCACGGTCTCGAC
>JAITKK010000097.1 GCA_031278475.1 Deltaproteobacteria bacterium | reverse complement strand
CGGATACTTGGGGGAATCCTCCAGAACATCGCAAGTTCCATCGGGTCAGTCACCTCAGGGGGCTGGACCCCGGTTTCCGCCTTCATGGTGGGAGGCTGGCCTGTTGTGGCCGGCTGGGGACTTGTCCCCACACAGGCCCAGCCGGGGGCTGCCCCCACACAACAGGCGGGGTATGCCACCGCCCCACAGGCGGGGTATGCCACCGCCCCACAGGCCCAAGCTGGGGCGGCTACCGCCCCTCAGGCATGGAAAAGCCTGTTGGACGGCATGATCCTAGGGAAATATCCGGTAAAATGGGTCGCGGCGATAGGCGGGGGGCTCTTGCTCTTCCTCCTGCTGATACTAGTCATTGTGATTTTCAAGGGCAATTCCTCCCCGTCGTACAATCCCGGCGAGGGCTTCGTCATACCCAAGGGCGGCGACCCATATGATCTGTCATTCCTTGAGGGCTGCTGGGAGTCCAAGACGGATCTTGTTAACGCTAAAACAAAGATGCCGATAACCCATGTGTATTGCATCAACGACAAGGGGACGGGCACCTTCACGCTCAAGGAGTTCAACACTTCCGGTCGGCACATTGACACCTGCACAGCCGGGGTGACGGCCTCGAGGGAGGGGGACATCGTGGTGATCAAGGATCGGGGCGCCGTATGTGGAGACGGGAAGGAGTACAATGCCAATACCCTCAGATGCGGAAGTGGCCCGAGGAAAACCACGCAATGCAAAGGCAAGACTTCAGCTGGTTCCACCTTCGATGCAACTTACGCTTACCAGGGGAAAAACTAGGCAGAGGGGCTCGCAACCCATCCGGCCACCGTTTCATGAGCCGCAACACTTAAACCCTTGCAACCCTTCTGCAATCGATAGCCTAAACAACAAAGGAAGCCCTGTCCGCCATGACAATGCAGCTTTTGACCACGAGCGATCTTCGTTATCTTGCGCCCTTTGCCATCGAGGGGGCGCAGGCGCTCCGCCTGCGCCCCCAGATAGACATGGCCTTGGAGGCCTCTCTCGGCCAGGGTGCCTCCTCGCTTTTGGCCACAGCCGTTGACGGGGCCGGGGTGCTGGAATGGCACACGGCCCTCCCGGGGACGCCGGTCCACCGAGACAACCTTTCGCCAGAGGAAAAGCAAAATTTGGACGGCCGTTTGTCCCAGGCGGCCGCTGCACTCCAATCCGAGTCCGGCAGGCTTCTCCTCTCCCAGTCCAAAGACGATCGGATACTTGGGGGAATCCTCCAGAACATCGCAAGTTCCATCGGGTCAGTCACCTCAGGTGGCTGGACCCCGGTTTCCACCTTCATGGTGGGCGGTTGGCCGGTAGTCGCCGGCTGGGGGCTTGTCCCTGCGCAGGCCCAGCCGGGGGAGGGGCCCACCCCACAGGCGGGGGCCGTTCCGGCGACCCAGGGATGGAAAGGCCTGTTGGACGGCATGATCCTGGGGAAATACCCGGTAAAATGGGTCGCGGCGATAGGCGGGGGGCTCTTGCTCTTCCTCCTGCTGATACTAGTCATTGTGATTTTCAAGGGAAATTCCTCCCCGGCGCATAAGCCCGGCGATGGCTTCGTCATACCCCAGGGCGGAGACCCCGATGACCTGTCCTTCCTCAAGGGTTGCTGGAAATCCGACGATGACCTTGGGACTGTTCTGGATACGCAGTCGGCTAACTTCGTGATTTGCCTCGACCACAAGGGAACGGGCACCTTGACGGCTCAGGAGTTCGACAGCGCCGGCCGTAAAATCGACACCTGCTCTGCCGGGGTGACATCTTCGCGGGACGGGCATATCGTTATGATGGAGGTTCAGCTCTCCCAATGCGGGAAAGGCGATGGGTACCAGCCCTTCTCCCTCGTTTGCGCGAACGGGCCAGGGAAAACCGCTGAATGCTTTGGTGAGTACCAAGATGGTGACACATTTCCCACAAATCTGCGCGCTTTAGAGTAACCCTTGGGCAAAGGGGCCTCGCGGCCAATCGGGCCTCCGGTTCCATGGATAGCGGAGCTTAACCTCACGCCCTTACCAATAAACCTCATGGCAATGCAGCTTCTTAGCACCAGCGATATTGGCAATCTGGCTCCCGAAATCATCGAGGAGGTCAGGGCCCAGCGCACGCGGCCGCACATCGACAAGGCCCTTGAGGCCTGCCTGGGCCCGGGCGGGCCGTCGTTTCTCGCGGTCTGCGAGGACAAGACCGGGACAGGGGTCCTCGAATGGTACACCGGGCTCCCGGGCACGACCATACCCCGTTCGGATCTTGGGTCCGAGTTCAGGTTCCGCCTGGACGGCATGCTCTCGGAGGCTGCGGCCTCCATCGGGGCGGAGGCAGACAGCCTCTCGCTTTCGGCTGTCCGGGAGGAGCGGGTGACGGCCGCCTTCCTCCATGAGATAGCGGAATCCGTGGAAGCCCTTGTCTCCGGCGGCAAGAGCCCCGTGAGCGCCTTCCTGGTGGGCGACCGCCCGGTCATCGCTGGATGGGGCCTCATGGCCGCCCCGGCCCTGGCCGCCGCCCCGCCACCCGCCTGGCAGCCGGCCCCTATGCCGCAAATTCCCGTCGTGGCCGATGCGACCGCCTTCCCCCCGGCGGGGCCTCCGGGCCCCGCCGGGAATGCCAAGGGCCCTGGCCCGCGGAAGCCCCTGCGGCTGGTGCTCGCGGCCTTTGGGATCTTGCTCGCGCTCTCCATCCTCCTGGCCGTCTTCTTCCCGGATCTCAGGGACTACTTGCCCATATGGGTAAACCGCCATGATTCAACGGAACTGAATAGGCCCAAGCCTGGGCGGGTCCCCGCACAAAGGCGCGAGCCCGTCCCCAAACCCTCCCCGCGGGATCCTGGGCCCGACACTGTGCCCGGGCCGGGCAAGCCCCAGCCGAGGCTCAAGCCCGGCGAGGGCTTGGTCATACCGAAAGGCGGCGACCCCAATGACCTGTCCTTCCTTAAGGGCTGCTGGAAGTCCGAGGCCGGCGTCGTTAACACCAAGACCAAGATGCCGGTAATCTTCGTGTATTGCTTGGACGACAAGGGGACAGGCACGGTCTCCCTCGAGGAGTACGACAAATCCGGCAAGCGCATCGGCACCTGTAAAACCGGGCTCGCGGTGTCGAGGGAGGGGGACACCGTGTTGCTTAATGACGATGGTGTCAAATGCCAGGACGGGAGGGGCTACGAGCCCAACTCGCTCAGTTGCGAAAGCGGCCCCGGGAAAATCTCGCAATGCGTTGGCAAGAACTCTAAGGTTCCCCCCTTCCAGGTGAAATTTACCTACGTGGGGGATAACTAGGCACTGCCTCGCGGCCCATCCGGCCCCAACCCTGCCCCAACCCTGCCCCAACCCTGCCATGGGTTCCTGCACCCTTGCAATCCCGCGGCAACCCGATCATACTGCGTAACAAAGGAAGTCCCGACCACCATGGCCATGCAGCTTTTGACCACAAGCGATCTTCGTTACCTTGCGCCCTTTGCAATCGAGGGGGCGCAGGCGCTTCGCCTGCGCCCCCGGATAGATGCGGCCCTGGAGGCCTCTTTAGGCCAGGGTGCATCCACGCTCTTGGCCACCGTCGCGGACGGCCCCGGGGTGCTGGAGTGGCACACGGCGCTCCCGGGGACGCCGGTCCACCGCGACAACCTTTCGCCAGAGGAGAAGCTCAACCTGGACGGCCGTTTGTCCCAGGCTGCCGCTGCACTCGA
>JAITKK010000075.1 GCA_031278475.1 Deltaproteobacteria bacterium | reverse complement strand
AAGGCCCTGATGGTGTTGGGGTTGACCTTTTCTTGCTCGATGGTCTTTTGGAGGTAGTTGAAGGTCTCGGCGGTCACGATGAGCTCGCCCACGTAACTCATGAAGCCGTCGACCTTTTCTTCGGAGATGCGCATGGTCTTGCGCTCCTGCTTCTGGTCCTTGGCCTTGGCCTGGTCCTTGTCGTCGTGCTCGCCGCCCTCCTTGTCTTGGGCGGCCCCCTCCCCCTGGGAGGGGGCGCCCTCGGCGGGGGCGGCCTCCTCCGGATGGCTAAGCTCCATGTGCCCCATCAGGTCCAAAAACTTGCTGCGGATGAGCCCCACCAGTATGGGGTCGAAATCTATGCCGGACTCGAAGACCGCCGTGAAATCCTCGGAGGCCTCCTTGAAGGCGGGCTTGAGGGGCTCCCAGCCGTTGGCGTCTATGAGCGCCCCGATGGCCTTGAGGTTGGCGTCGAAGGGCTTGGGGTCGAAGGCGGGGCCCGTTATGTCGTCGAAGGCCGCGAGCACCGGCTCGGTCAGGTCGACCCCTTGGTAGGACACGGACTCTGGCCTTTTGGCCTGGGCCTGGGCCTCGTTCTTCTTTTCCTGGTCGCTCTCCAAGGGCAGCTTGTTGACTATGTCGGTTATGTTCTGGATGAGGGTCTCGGGGTCTATCCCGGTCTCAAGGGAGTCCGCGAGAAGCTTCTTGATGCCCTGGCAGGCCTCCTTGAACTCGCCCCCGCCTGCGGCCCCGGCCCCGCCCCCGGCCCCGATGAAGTCCACCAGCTCCTTTTGGAACTCGGCCTCCTCCGGGGTGAGCGCCACCGTCATGTCGCCGTTCGAGAGCCTGTCGAACATGCTCTTTAGGTGGTTCCCGGCCAGGAACAGGTACTCTATGGCCTTGGGGGAGGCCTCCCTCTTGCCGTGGCGGATGTCGTCAAGGAGGTTCTCCAGCTTGTGGGCGAAGTCCTTGATGTGGTTGAGCCCGAAGAAGGCGCTTGAGCCCTTCAGAGTGTGGGCCGCCCGGAAGACGGGGTTGATGGTCTCCAGGTTGGTGGGGTCCGCCTCGAAGGCGGAGAGGCTGGAGGTGAACTCCTCCAGTAGCTCCTTGGACTCGGTAATGAAGTCCTGAAGCAAACCCTCGTCAAGTTCCGTTTCCGACATAGCTTGGATGCCCCTTGGTGTGTCGCGCCGGCCGGAGGCCCCCGCCTCCGTGCGTATGCCACGCGGGGGGGCCCATGGCGCCTAATACGGTCAAAAGCCTCGAGGATAAACAAAAATCCACAAGTATTCTAACTTATCGGCTGGTGAATCTCAAGGACTTATCCCCAAGCTGCCCAGGGGCCCGGGGCCATCGCCTCCCCCTTGCCGCATTATCCCAGAAAAGGCGAGCCATGTGGTTAACGCGGCTCAAGTGGCTGGCGGGGGCCCCGGGGAGCGCCTTCCTTGGGTTGGCTTGGGCATTGGCTGGCCGGGCCGAAAGGGCCTAAGTGGTTGCCAGGGGGTAATGGCCCTGGGGAAAGGCTTGGCTGGGGCCTTGGCTTGGTTCCTGTCTTATGGAATCCAGCGCTTGCCCCACCACAGGGCTGGGCCTGGCACCCTTGATCCTGCCTAGTCGCTTCGACTTGGATATTATGGATATCCAAAGCTTGCCTGCCCTGGCGGGGAGCCCTCGGAGTTCCAGAATGCCGTGGCCAAAGAGGCAAAACCATAAAATGAATTCACAAGGCAGTGGGCATCATGCAAGGCCGATACGCAAGGCCGATATGCAAGGGTTATGTGCAAGGGCTATATGCAAGGGCTATATGCGATGGCTATGCGCAAGGGCTATATGCAAGGGAAGGCTTCCCAAAGGGCTCAAGTGTCCAATAAGCTTGCGGGATCGCAAACACCGCATGAATTAAGCAAAAGCCGCCGATAAGCCACTGCAATTATCACAATCACGCGTATGCCATGCATAATATATGTAAAATCACAGAAGGCCATGTCAAGGCCATGTCAAGGCCATGTCAAACGGATTACGGTGACTTGCACGACCGTAGGCTATGTCAAGAAAAAGATGACATCAATTGCAAGGATCATCGGGCACTATTTTGACATGCGCTGGCATGCGTGGGGAGGCCTATGGGGGGCGCTACGGTAGACGCATTTAATTTTTTTGTGCGCATCATTTAAAAGATCGGGTTTTACCCATAACGGATCATGTTCCTAAAATAACGGATCAAGTTTCTGCAAAACTGATCAAATGCCTGTTTGACGGATCAGGATTACGCATAACGGCCCCAACGAACCCGCACAAAAAAAACGGGGCGGGGGCATAGCTTGCCCCCGTCCCGTATAGAGACTATTTTTTGGGAAATGATGCTGTGAGTCGCGCGACTTTGAACTTATCAGTACAGAGTGAACTCGACGCGGCGGTTCAAGGCCCAGGCGGCCTCGTTGTGGCCGGGGTCGCGCGGGTTGGACTCGCCACCGGTGTCGGTGGAGAGCCTGGACGAGGAGACGCCCTGGGAGACCAGGTAGTTGGCCGCGGACTTGGAACGGCGATCGCCAAGAGCCAAGTTGTAGGCCTCGGTCCCCCGCTCGTCGGCGTAACCCGTCAGCTGGGAGCTGGAGCCGGTCGCCTTCAGGTAAGCGGCCTTGGCATCCATCGTGGGCACTTGGTCGCCCCTTATGTTGTAACGGTCGAAGTCGAAGTACACGAAATCATTCAGAAAGGCCCTGCGAGCCGCGTCATCGACAACATCGCCTAAGTCCGTTACCTTCTTCGAGCAGGCGGCCAGTGGCAGGATCAGAGCCATCATGGCGATAATCAAAAGAAGCTTCTTCATAAAATTCCTCCAGTTGGTGAATACTGAATTTATGGACCTTTCCTAAGGTCTGAAATGTTCCGGGTGCCCGGTTCTTTTTGACTGTGCAAGGGTTCTTTGGATAGGCCCGGATCCTTTTTGCCTGTCGGCTAGACGGCCCGGCCCAAGGTCCCTCCTTTTGGGACACGGCTAGGTGCCCCCCCCGGCGGGTCGCCCATGCTCCCCTGAGAAGGGGCATGCATGTCATTGGAAAACATTTTAGCTCAAGAAAAAAACGAAATCAATTTTAACATGGAAAAAGCAGGGCGCAAGCGGCATTCCGGGGGGTCCTTTGAGCTGTGCCATGAGGGGTTGGGCTGTGTATGGGTCAAAAGTCACTATGGGTGCCCATATCTTGAGCTAAGAAGGCCCATTGCCTACAATAAAAGCTTGTTCCGACCCACGGGCGGGCCAAAAAAACCTTAACGCCCTCCCCAGGGGGGACGCCATCACCCAAGAATGCCCCTGAAAAGATGATTAAAAAGCCATGCTTGCGCATTGGGAGGGAGAGGGGGATCCAAAAAGAGATCAAGAACGGGCAAAAAAAAAGCCATGAACGCGCATCGTTGGCTTCATGGGATGGCGAAAAGAGTTTTTGAAAGAGAGACAGAGAAAAGATTCAATAATGTGCCAAAATCCGTGAAACACAATAGGGATTTATGCGTCTTGTGGCACATGACAATTCATGATCACGCATAAGTCGGCAAATTTAGGATCGGGCTTCCAATTAGTGCAGGGGGATCGCCTCGCCGCCCAATGGGGCTTTCCCCTCGAGGAGCCCCTTTAGCCCCTCGGCAAGGGGGATCCTGGGCTTGAAGCCCAGGTCGGCCGCCGCCCTCTCGACGCTTCCCCAGGACTGCAGGGGATCCCCTGGCCTTGGCGGGAGGTAGGCGGGTTCCTTGGAGCCAGGGCAAAGCCCCATCAGGAGCTTGGAGAGATCGTTGATGCGCACCGGGGTGCCAGTCGCCACGTTGTAGACCCCTGAGGCCCCCTCCCTGGTGCCCGCCACGATGGTCGCGGCCACCACGTCCAAAACATGGATGAAGTCCCTGGTCTGATCGCCGTCCCCGTGTATGAGCGGGGCCTCCCCGGCCAATATCATGCCGATGAACTTGGGTATCACCCCCGAGTCCGGCCCGTCGAAGGACTGCCTGGGCCCGTATACGTTGAAGTACCTGAGGCTCACCGTGGGAAGCCCCCTGTGCTCCCTGTAGTAGGCGGCGAAGTTCTCGCCCAAGAGCTTGCAGGCGGCATATGGGGTGTCCGCCCTGGTGGCCAGCCACTCCCCGTGGGGCCCTGGCAGATCCCCGTAGACGGCGGAGGTGGAGGCGAAGACCAGGCGCCTGGCAGAGGCCGCGGCCGCCCCCTCGAACACGTTAAGAGTGCCCTCCCCGTTGACGGAGAGGCAGTTCAATGGATCCGCCAGGCTTTGGGGCACGGACGCCATGGCGGCCAGGTGGAAGACATGGGTCGCCCCCTGGCAGGCCTCGCCCACCAAGGCCCTGTCGAGGATGTCCCCCTGGACGAACTCCAGGCCCTTGCCCATGGCCCCTTCCAGGTTCCCGAGACTGCCGGAGGAGAGGTTGTCCAGGACCCTGACCCCGTAGCCCAGCCGCAGAAGCCCCTCCGACAGGTGGGACCCTATGAAACCGGCCCCGCCGGTCACCAGCGCCAGGCCTATTTTGGCAGTCTTCATGAGCCTTCCAGGTGGGGTTGAGGCCCCGGGGCGCCCCGGGGCCGCAAGGGCGGATTGGGCCGGCCCTTGGGCGGGCCCTGAGATTGTAACACGTCAGGCGGGCGGGAAGGCCCCTTAGCGGCCGTAGCCGAACCAGGCCTTCTTGAACCAAGGCAGGTCGCGGTATTCCCGGAAGGCGGGCTCAAGGGCGGCCTCCTGGAAGCTGGGCCACAGGGACCCGTCCCCCTCGGCCGCCCCATGGGCCAAGAGCCGCGTAAGGGATTCCTTGTCGCCGCCCCAGGCGGCCCAGCGGGCCCTGGCCCAGGAGGAACTCCCCGGAAGGCCCTCCTCCGCCACGGCCCAAAGGGCCGTGGCGGAGGCCAGGGCCCTTTCCCTCAGGGCGAGGCTTCCCGGGTCGTCCCTCGAGGACAAGGTGGACTCCGCGAGCACCAGGCCCTGTTCCGCGAGTATCCAGGAGGCCAGGGTCTGCTCCCCCTGGTTTTGCCTGGTTTCCAAAAGCGCCTGGCCCAAGAGCCTGTAGGAGAGCCTGAAGTAGGCGCATTCCTCTTCCAGGGGCAGATAGCCGGAGGCGGCCGACAACCTCAAAAAGGACGCGAGCCTCAGCTTGTACCAGGGCGGCAGCCCCTCCGGCGGCATCATGCTGAAGAGGCGGTTCACGTACTGGTTCAGGGTTCCGGTGAGCCTGTCCTGGTGGGAGGTCCCGGGCATCGGCACGCGGATGAAGTCGTCGTTTTGGAGGAATATGGGGATGGGCGCGTCCCCGTTATCCTCCCCGCTCCCGGGCGGCCGCCGGAAGGCGGCCCCCCGGGAGAAACGATCCACGTCCTCGAGTGCCTTCCTGGAAAACGATGGGGGGCTCCCGAAGCTGAGCAGCTCCAGGCCCTCGCTGAAAGAGGACAGGGCCCCCATGTAGGCCAGGCGGAAGGCCTGGGTGTTGAAGAGGGCGGGGTCCAGGGGGAAGTCCTCCTCCGCGGATATGCGGCTCGCGACCGCGAGCCCGTGGGCGAAGCGGTAGGACGCCTCCTCGGGCCGTTCCCTCACGAGGGTTTGGCTGACGTCAATCAGGAGGTTCAGGGCCTGGGCCCTCTGGGAGGGGCTGCGCTCGGCCGCCTGGTAGCAAAGGTTGGCCATGGCGGAAAGTGTCTCCGGATCGCTCCCGCCCGCCCGCAGATACTGGCGGAAGGCCGTGAGGCCTTCCGCCAGCATCCTGTCGGATGCCTCGGGCACGTTGGCAGGCGGCTGGGAGCTTAGGATCCTCTCGCCCCAGGCGAAAAAGGAGTAGCCAGGGTCGAGGCCCCCCATGGCCGCGTCCCTCGCGTAGGCCACCGCCTCGTCGAAATGCCTGGCAAAGCCCTTGTCGTCTTCCGCGAGGAGCGCGGCCGACAGCAGGGCGCCTGCCAGGGATCTCAGCGTCGAGGGCCTTCCCGGCCGTTCTTTGAGCGAGGCCCGGTGGAAGTCGGCCGCCATGAGCAGGGCGTCCTGCCTCCTCGAGGTTATGGTCTGCCTCGGAAGGGCAAGGAAGCCCGCGAGGGAGTTCGCGTGCCTCTCCAGACTCACGCCCGCCTCGTGGAGGGCCAAGGCCTTGTCCTCGGACATGTCCGCGTGCCTTCCGTACTCGGCCGCGGCCTCCTTGAGGAGCTTGGACCACTCCGCGGGGTCTGGCTGGGCCATGGCCCTTCTCATGAGATCCGAGCCCCTGTGGAGGGGCACCGTCGGATCCTTGGGGCTTTGTTTGGCCCATTTGGCAAAGAGCTTGTCCTTGAGGTCGAACAGCGCGTCAAGGCCCTTCCCGGGAGGCGCCGCGTAGTCCGCCTTTTCCAGGGCGGTCTGCAGCATGGCGAGCTCGTTGTGGCCCAAAGGCAGGGCAAGCCCCTGGCCGAACACCTCAAGGGCCGAGAGGAACAAGGCCTCCCTGAGCTCCGGATCGGCCTCCGCCGCCGAGAGCTGGGTGAGCGTATGGGCCCAGGCGTTGATAACGGCCGCCTTGGTGAGCCTCAGCCCCGCGAACTTCCTGTTGGCGGGGGACACCAGCACCTCGGAGGGCATGACCTTGACGTGCGTTTCGAAATCCACGATGGCCTGCTCTATCGCCCTGGCTTTGTCCTCTTTGGGGAGCCCCGAGAGGAGGAAGAGCCTATCCTCCCAGAACATGGGGTTGTTCTCCGCGGCTATGCGCTGGTCCCCGTGGCGCTCCCTGAGCTCCACCAAATCCACCTCGCCACGCCTCAGCCTTCCCGCCCAGGTAAGGGACGAGAGCCAGGGATCCCCCAGGGGTCCCTGGCCGAGGCTCTCCTCGTAGCGCCTCAGGGCCTCCATGTCGAAACTGCGGTCGAAGGCCGCCCTGGCCGCCCTTGCGGAGAACACCTGGGCCTCGTCCAAAAGCGTCTGCCTGTCGGCCGGATCCTGGGCCCACAGGGCCCTAAGTTCCGAGAGCCTTCCCAGCCTCAGGTAGCTCTCCGGCTCGTCGGGGTACAGCCTCGCGACCTTGAAGTAGAGCACCATGGCCTTTTCCATGTCCGAGGGGTAGTCCTCCATGCCCTGGTCCGGCGGGAAGGAGGACAAAAGCAGGGTCCCCTCCTTGAGCATGGCCTCCAAGGACTCATTGGGCGCCTTCTCCGCAACGGCTTGCGGTGCGGGGCTGGCATCCCCTGGGGCTTGCGGTTCGGCTTGGCTTTGGGTTGGGGTTTGGGCTGGGCTCGGGGCTGGGCTCCCGGCTGGGCTCCCGGCTGGGCTCGGTGGGGTGGTAGGCTCGGGAATCGGGGCAGCGCCTTGGGGCGAGGGAACCCCTTGGGGCGGGGCAAGGGGCTCAGACTGGGACAGGGCAGGGCCCGGACGCAGCAAAGCCCATGCGAGCGCGAGCATAAGGAGCGCGACCGCTAAGGCTGATGGGGTTTTTGCCCGGATGCCTTGCATCTTGCCTCGCCGTGGCCATGGATGGCGCCCATGGGGGCCATGGGCATGGTTCTCCTGGGTTTGGGCTTCTGGTAACTTATCGGCTTATTTGTGGTTTAAATGGAGTGTTTTTGGAAAGACTAGCGTATTGTTGGCCCGGATGCCTATGCTGCCTTGGTCTTGCCGCCGGTATCGGTTAGGTAGCTGTTATGGTTCCGTTGGGTATCCGTTTGGTATCAGTTAGGTATCCGTTAGGGATCCGTTAGGGATCCGGTAGTGATAATAAGCCTATCGATTGCGGACTTAAACCAAAGGTTCTCTCACTCCCCAGGGCCTGGGGACTTTGCTGAGAACACCCTTTCCCGCTTGCTGTAGTCCCGGATGGGCTCCTGGGGCAGGAGCCCCAGGGAGCTGGCTAGCTCGCTTAAGGGCCCCAGCTGGGAGGGGTCTATCTCCAGGAGGATGTGCCCGCCTGGGTGCAGGCGGTCTTGGGACTCCTTCAGGAGCCTCCCCGTTAGCCCCATGCCGTCCGGGCCCCCGTCCAGGGCCCCCCAGGGCTCGAAGCCTGCCACGTCCGGGGGAAGGGTGGGGAGGAGCCCGGAGGGCACATAGGGCAGGTTCGCGCAGATGAGGTCGAAGCGGGCGTTTTCGAAGGGGGCCTGGAAGAGATCCCCCTCGTGGAAGGCCACCTTGTCCTGGAGCCCCAAGGCCAGGGCGTTCTCCTTGGCTAGCGACAACGCGTCCTTGGATATGTCCGAGGCCTCGACCAGGGCCAAGGGGTACTCCTTGGCAATGGCCAAGGCGATTGCCCCCGAGCCGCAGCCAAGGTCGGCCACGGCGGGCCTGCGGCCCGCCGTTGCGGGATCCTGGGCCGGGACGGCCCTTAGGATCCTTAGCGCCTCGTCCACCAGGTGCTCGGTGTCCGGGCGTGGGATGAGTGCCCTGGGGTCCGCCTTAAGGGGGAGCTTGTAGAACTCCTTTTCGCCCAGGATGTAGGCCACCGGCTCGTGGCGGCCCCTGCGGCGGACCAGCTCCCTGTAGCCCGAGACCTCTTCCTCGTTGAGGACCCTGTCGAAGTTTATGTAGAGCCCGACCCTTGGGATGCCCAGCACCTTGGAGAGCAAAAGCTCCGCGTCCAGCCTTGGGGGGCTCTCGGGGTTCTTCTTCTTGAGAAAGCCCGCGGTCACGTCCAGGATCCCCCCGAGTGTCCAGTCCTTTGCCCCGTTCGCCTCGCTCATGCGAGCCCCGGCCCCTGGGAGAGCCTCTGGGCCTGGAAGTAGCCACCCACCGTGGATATTATCTCGTCCAGGTCCCCGTCCATGATGGAGCCCAGCTTGTAGACGGTCAGGTTGACCCTGTGGTCGGTGAGCCTCCCCTGGGGGAAATTATATGTCCTTATGCGCTCGGAGCGGTCGCCCGAGCCCACCTGCTCCTTGCGCTCCATGGATATCTTCTTCTGCTGCTCGGAGCTGATGCGATCCAGTAGCCTCGCCCTCAGCACGGTCATGGCCTTTACCTTGTTCTTCAGCTGGGACTTCTCGTCCTGGCAGGTGACCACCAGCCCCGAGGGGATGTGGGTGACCCTCACGGCCGAGTCGGTCGTGTTGACGCTCTGGCCGCCGGGCCCGGAGGAGCGGTAGACGTCCACCTTGATCTCCTCCGGCTTTATGTCCAGCTCCACCTCCTCGGCCTCGGGAAGGACAGCCACCGTGCAGGCGGAGGTGTGGATGCGCCCTTGGGTCTCGGTCGTTGGCACCCTTTGCACCCTGTGCACCCCGGACTCGTGCTTGAGGTGGGAGTAGACCCTGTCGCCCCTTACCAGGAAGACTATCTCCTTGAAGCCGGACTCAGGTCCCGGGCTCACGGAGAGAAGCTCCACCTTCCAGCGCTTGCGCTCGGCGTAGCGGGCGTACATGCGGAAGAGGTCGCCCGCGAAGAGGGCGGCCTCGTCGCCGCCCGTGCCCGCCCTTATCTCCACTATGGTGTTCTTGGCGTCGTTGGGGTCCTTGGGAAGGAGAAGGGCCGCCAGCTCGTTTTCCAGGGCCTCTTTCTCCTTCGTGATGCTAAGGATGTCCTCCTGGGCCATCTCCCGCATCTCGGGGCTCTGGTCGGACAGAAGCTCTTTGGCGCCTTCGAGCTCGTCCACCTTCCTCATCACCTGCTTCCACACGTCCAAGAGCTTGTTTAGCTCGTGGTGCTCCTTTACAAGGACGGGGTACTCCCGGGATCTGACGGTCTTGGGGTCGGAGATGGCCTTCTCTAGGAACGCCCTCTTCTCCTCCAGCTTCTTGAACTGCTCTAGTTGTATGTTGTGTTCGTGCATGGCTCGGAACCGAAGGCCTCCAGCGCCTTCATGGCCTCGCCCCCGGCCCCGGGGGCGCTTTCCTGTTTGAGGCCCAGGGCCTCGGAGAGGGCCCTTAGGGCCACCTCCAACTGCCCGTCGTCGGTCTCCTTGGTGGTGAGGCGTTGTATCAGGAGCCCCGGGAATATGAGGGCCCTCCAGAGGAGGCCGCTCTTGGGTTTGCCCGCCTGGCGGCTGATCTCGTAAGAGATCCCGGCAAGGGGAAGGGCAAGGGCTATCTTCAGGAGGGCCGAGTAAAGGGTCCTCTTGAACGCCCCCAGGCCCACGAAACCCTCCATGCCATGGTAGGCCCCGACGCCGTTTATGAGGATGGGGAACACTATGGCGTAGAAGAGGATGCTCAGGGCCAAGAGCAGGAACATGAAGGCGGTCCCGCAGCGGGGGTGCCACAGGGGGAAGTGCCTCGCCATCACCGGCTCCAGCGGGAGCCCCGCCTCGTAGGCGTAGATGGCCCTGTGCTCGGCCCCGTGGTAGGAGTAGACCCGCCTGATGTCGGGGATCTTCCCTATGCCCCAGACGTAGGCCAGGAAGAAGGCGAACTTGATGAGCCCGTCCATTATGTGGAAGGGCAGATCCTTCTCGTCGAAGCCAAGCCTCGCGCCGAAGGCGATGGAGAGCAAATGCGGCAGGGCCACGAATACGGCCGCGGCCAACAGGAAGCTTAGGACCAAGGTGAGGAGGATGGAAAAGAGCCCCATGGACTCGGCCGGCCCCTTGGCCTGGGGCTTTTGGCCGTCGGGAGGGGTGGCTTTCCCCTGGTCTTGGTTCATGGCCGCCGAGTAGTCCAGGGCCCTGTAGCCCAGGACCAGGGACTCGAACAAGGTTAGCACCCCCCTTACGAAGGGGAGCCCGAAAAAGCGGTTGCGCTTGGACCAGGGCCTGTGCTCGGTCACCTTGGAGGCGATGGAGCCGTCAGGCAGGCGCACGTCCACCGACCAGCGGGAGGGTCCCCGCATCATGACCCCCTCCAGCACGGCCTGGCCACCCACGTTCTCCTTGGGCCGGGCCCCTGCCAGAAGGAGGATGGGCGACAACAGGGCCTTGCGGGCGAGCCCTGCTCGCGCTCCAAGGGGGCTTGCCACTACTTCGGGGCCTTCTTGGTGCCCGGCTTGGGGGCCTTGGCGTACTTGCGCTGGAAACGCTCGACGCGGCCCGCGGTGTCCACGAGCTTCTGCTTGCCGGTGAAGAAGGGGTGGCAGGCCGAGCAGATCTCAACCTTTATGGAGTCCAGGGTGGAGCCGGTGGTAAACTCGTTCCCGCAGGCGCAGGTGGCGGTCACCAGCTTGTACTTGGGGTGGATGTCCTTTTTCATGCGATCCTCAGGTGCCGTCCTTGGCAAGGCCAAGGGGTGTGGGGTGGATTTGGCCCCAAAAGGGGCCAAAAGGCCAAAAAGAGCCTGGAAAGGGCCGATAATGGGCCCCAAGGCTCAGGATGACAGCCGGAACATACCCAGCGTATGTCAACCAAACATTAAAGCACGGATCCGATCAAAAAGCAATGGTTTTGATAGCCTGTGAGGCTGAAAGCCAGGCTGGAAGCCAGCCTGAAAGCCAGGCTAAAAGCCATCCTTTAATCATCTCTTATTAACAGTAATTATGGTTAGTTGGGCACAAGGGACCGCAAATATCTCACGATGCGTTAGAAGATATGCCCTGCCATGCCCGGAAAACTGCCCTTCAGGCAAGCCTTGCGGGCGGCAATCCGGGCCAATGGGCCGCCAGCCAGCCAAGGGGTAGCCAACCAAGGAACGGCTAGCCGGGCATCGGAACCTGCGGCTTGAGCTGCGCCTTGAAGCCCATGCGATTATCAATGCGCTTTGGCGTTAGGAAGCATCACTTCCATACAAGAGCTATGCAAGGGCCTATGCGAAGGGCTATGCAAGGGCTATGCGAAGGCCTATGCAAGGGCCTATGCGAAGGGCTTGCGTAAGCCAATCGGAGCTCCAAATATCCCTGATTGTCATTTTGCAAGATCCAGGCTAAGATCCGATTGGGTGCTGGGATGCCCTTGTTTGGTGCGGTGATGCCCTTGCACCAAGAGGATTTTCAGGCGATTTTTAGCGATTTTTAGGCACATTTTAGGTGCTTTGTAGTCGATTTTTAGTCGATTTTTAGGCGAATTTTAATATAAGGGCATCCTGGTGGGCTCATTTCTGAATTCGCGGATTACACCAAAAAAGATTTCCAAAATTTCATGACATTTTCATACGGCATCTATTGGAGCCCGTGCCCCAGGGTCTTTCCATTACGTGCGCGAACGGACTTTTCCCCGGAAGCTGCCGGATGCCCAAAGATTGAAGCCTGGCCCTGCTTTGGCAAGGAAGCATAGAGCGATGGAAGCCGCAACGACAGAGCAAGAAAGCGAACTCTTCCCGCCGCAGCACGGGGCCCACCTGTGGACAGGGACCTTCGTTACCATAC
>JAITKK010000049.1 GCA_031278475.1 Deltaproteobacteria bacterium | reverse complement strand
CACCACGCTCAACTGCTCGGGCGGCTCGGGTGCCACCGCGTGCTCCGGGAATAGCGGCACGGTCAGGTTCAACTCCAAGTTCAAGTACCTAGGGCGCAGCTAAAGTCCCGCCATACTTGCGTGGGCTTAGGCTACCGGATTATCCGCTGTCTTCCTGCGACCTTCCTTCCACCTCCCTGCGACCTTCATTCGACCTCCCTTCGACCTTCCTGAGTTCTCCTAGCGAATTCCCAAGCTTTGCGTCCGCCGACAGGTGGCACGGTGCCCCTGCGCCTGCGCCCAATGGCCAGTACCCTGCACCCAAAGCCCAGAGGTAACTGTAAGCATGTCTGGCAATGGCTGTTACCAGCTTTTGGGCAAAACCCAGAAAGCGCAGAATCCTGGACTTTGCGGTCGCACGCATTGCTTTTTGGGGATTTTGATGGCCCATTCCCTTGGGGCATGGGGGCACTGCGCTTTGGTTGGCCGCGCTTTTTTTGAGGGCGTTTGGTTTTCTGTTGGGTTTTCTTGAGGTTGGTTTTAACGGTGGATGAGTTTAACGGCAGGTGGCTTTTACGGCGGTTGGCTTTACGGCTATTGGCTTTTATGGAAAAATATCCGGTACTGGTTCCTTTATATATTAATGGTAAGAACGCAGTCTTTGTTTGTCAAGGGGGTAGGCACGATTTTTTTAAATTTATTTTCAATCGTTACCGTCGAGGCAAAAGCAAGTGTTTCGCACTAGCAGGAAATCATGATTCCGTGTTTCCATAAGATGGCAGATAAGACAGTAAAAAGACGGCAAATAAGTTGGCAACTAAGTGCCAAGGGGAAGGCAGCTTTCCCTAAATGTCATGATCATGGATTGTCCCCTATGCTATAAAGATAAGACCGTGCTCAGGTTTTGTCAAGGGCATGGGTTTGTTTTTTTTATTTTAATTTTCATTTATGCGTTTTTTTACTTGAGTATCGATTGAGTGAATTATATGCCTTCCGCTAAGTGATGCCAATCCAAACCATCGGCATGTCCGGAAATTATGCGCAAATGGCGGAAATCATGCTTTGTCATTTAAAATGTGCGATGTGTTTGTTCGATTTGCCCTGTTCATTGAACCTTGCGGCTTCGTGATCTCGCAACTCACAATATTGCATAAAATCCAATAATTTCAAATTGACATGGAAAAACGACAGCTTTCCAAAAAATCCTGGTTTGAACAATCGCAAACACGCCATAACGCCTGATTGGCAAAAACACCGCCTCACCGGTGACAAATATTTACCACAACGGCAAATAGGGTAAATTAACATTATGTGAAAATCCCGACACTTATAATCCATACGGGGCAACCCCCTTCGGCATCGCGGATTTCCCGGATGCCCGTCTCCCGGATCCCACGGCATCATTCATGTTGGGCAAAATGTTGGGATGCGAGACGTTTTTTATATGCTATTTTAGCTCATTGCAAAACATATTTTATAATTTACTAAAATAAGGCAAATTATTCCCCTCATATCTTCGCATTACGCTTAATTTCTTAAAAATAAGTGTGACAACGTTCCACGTTGGCCGGGCTTCCCCTTGAATTTTGACGCATGACTCATTACACTATAGGTCTTGCGACTTGGCCCGAACTACCCAGCAACCTCCCCTGGCAAGGCGCCCCCCGAGCCCGGCACCGCCAATCGCGCCCCTGCGCCCGTGGCGCGGCCGATGGCGGGAGGCCGCGGGCACCCTTTCTTGCCGCCTTGCGTGGATTATGCCCGGGGCCCCCCGGCCCTTGGGACAAAGAACCAAAACGAGGTCAAATATGATCAGAAAACTTGCCTTGCTGTGTGTTTTCGCGGCGTTTTTCGCCGCCTCCCCGCTCTTTGCCGACGGCGAGCTGATAAACGGCATCGACTCCAACTTCGCGCCCTTCGCCTTCGTGGGCCCGGACGGCAAACCGGCGGGGTTCGACGTGGAGGCCCTGGACTGGATAGCCCAGAAGCAGGGCTTCAAGGTCGTCCACAAGCCGATGGAGTGGGACGGCATTGTTACCAGCCTCAAGGACAAGAAGATCGACATGATTGCCTCCGGTCTGTCCGTGTCCGAGGTGCGCGCCCAGCAGATATCCTTCACCGTACCCTACTGGACGGTGAAGCAGGTCATTTTGGTCCCCAAGGACTCCAAGCTCACCCTTGAGGAGGCCCTGACCGGCGGCCGCGACCTGGGCGTGCAGAAGGGCACCAGCGAGGCCGCGAGCCTGGAGGCCGCCAAGGACAAGGACGGCCGCAAGTACAACGTCAGGACCTACGAGACCTACGAGCTGGCCGTGGCGGACGTCGTCAACGGCCGCATAGCCGGGGCGGTATTGAACGACGCGCCCGCCGCCCAGGCGGTCGCCAACCAGCCGGTCAAGGTGCTGGGGGACGCGGGGATTCCGGAAGAGCAGTACGCCTACGGCGTGAACAAGGAGAACCCGGAGCTCCTGGCGACCCTGAACGAGGGGCTGACGCTCTTGATGGCAGACCCCTTCTGGCAGACGCTCGTGGCCAAGTACAAGCCCGGGGACCCCCACTGACCCGGGACAGCCGCTTCCTCCCCATGCCGCCCCGGGGGGCCCCGCAAGGGGCCCCCCGGGGCGGATTTCGCGAATCCCGCCTGAACGCCCCGGCCCGGGCGCGCCCCATGGGCCGCCTTTCCCGAGATGATTGACGATTTCCCGCAGTTTTTGGTATCGGCCCTCTACATCGTCCGGGGCACCGGCTGGACGGCGGCCCTCATCCTCGGCGCCATGTCGCTGGGGCTCTTGGTGGGCATGCCCCTGGCCGCGCTGCAGGTCTACGGCCCCAAGCCCCTCAGGGCCCCGCTCGCCGCCTACGTGTGGTTCTTCCGGGGGGTGCCGATACTCGTCCTGCTGTACCTTGTGTATTTCGGCCTTTTCACCTACGCGCAGGGCCCCTTCGAGGGCTTTTCCTGGGCGAGGAGCGCCTTCTCGCCCTTTTCCGCGTCCCTCGTCGCCCTGGGGCTCACCAGCGGGGCCTACCAGTCCCAGATATTCAGGGGGGCCATTCTCTCGCTCCCGGAGGGGCAGTACAGGGCGGCCATGGCCCTGGGCTTCACCCGCTTCGGCGCGGTCACCCGCATAGTGCTCCCCCAGGCCGCGAGGCTCTCCATACCCGCCTGGTCCAACGAGTACTCCATACTTCTGAAGGACTCGGCCATAGCCTACGTGCTAGGCACCTCGGAGATCATGAACAGGGCCCGCTCCATCGCCTTCCTCAGCAACCGGATACTCACCTTCTTCCTGCTGGCCGGGATCCTGTACCTCCTGCTCACCTGGCTGGGGGTGAGGGCGCTTAGGGCCCTGGAGAGGCGGCTCGCGATCCCGGGGCTCGGACAGGGTGAGGCCTGATGGCTGGTCCCATGGCCCGGGGGGCGCCCGACGGGGCGCCCCTTCTCGAGGTGAGGGGGATATCCAAGAGCATGGGCGGGAAGCTGCTCCTGGACGACGTCTCGCTTAGCCTCAGCCGGGGCGAGCTGAAGGTCCTCATAGGCCCCTCGGGCGGGGGCAAGAGCACCCTCCTGCAGTGCGTGCACTTCCTGACGATACCCGACAAGGGCGACGTCCTCCTCGACGGGGAGTCGGCCAGGGAGATGGGGAAGAGGAACATCTGCCTGTTCCGCCAGGAGATAGGCATGATCTTCCAGGACTTCAACCTCTTCGACCACCTGACGGCGAGGGACAACGTGGCGGTGGCGCTCAGAAGGGTCAAGCGCCTCCGCAAGGCGGAGGCGCACGGGAGGGCCCTCGCCGAGCTCGAGCGGGTGGGGCTTGGCGACAAGGCCGGGCTCTACCCGGCCCAGCTCTCGGGCGGGCAGAAGCAGAGGGTGTCGATCGCGAGGGCCCTCGCCATGGACCCCAAGGTGATGCTCTTGGACGAGCCAACCTCGGCCCTGGACCCCGAGCTCATAGGCGAGGTCCTGAACGTCATCCAGTCGCTCTACGAGGGCGGCATGACCATGCTGATGGTGACCCACCAGGTGGGCTTCGCGAGGCACATAACCAAGGAGATACTCTTCATGGAGGACGGGAGGATAACCGAGCGGGGCTCGCCCGAGGATCTTCTCGCCGAGGGCTCGCTCTCGAGGGCGGGGGCCTTCTGCTCCAAGCTCTCGGAGGTGACGGGGCGCTGAGCGCCCCGCGAACGGCCATGGGCACCATCGACTTTTACCTGGAGGTCCTGATCCCGGCGCTCAACAAGGGCTTCTTCCTGAGCGTCGCCATAATCGTGCCCTCCGCGACCTTCGGGGTGCTCATAGGGATCCTGGTGGGCGCGGGCCGGGCTCTTGGCAAGGGATGGCTCTCCAGGGCCCTGGACCTCTACGTGACCGTCTTCCGCGGGACGCCCCTGGTGGTCCAGCTGACTGTGTGGTACTACGGGCTCCCTTCCATAAGCCTCTTCCTGGAGGCGCATTTCGGGGAAGGCGTGAGGCCCTTTTCCGAGCTGTTCAGGCTTTCGCCCTACGTCGCGGCGGTCGTGGCGTTTTCCATGTGCAGCGGGGCCTACCAGTCCGAGTACATCCGCGGGGCCCTGCTCTCCCTGAAGAGGGGGCAGTACCTGGCCGCCTTGTCCCTGGGCTTTTCCAAGGGCAGGGCCTTTTGGTTCATAACGGTCCCCATGGCGCTCAGGAGGGCCGTCCCCGGCTGCGGCAACGAGATTATCTACCTCATCAAGTACTCGTCTCTCGCGATGCTTGTGACCCTGAGCGAGCTCATGGGGGAGGCCAAGGGGGTCGCGTCGTTGTATTTCAGGTATTTCGAGTGCTACATGCTGGTGGCCCTGTATTACCTCGCGATAGTGACCGTCGCCACCGTCCTTTTGCACATGCTCGAAAAGAGGCTCGCAAGGCCCTTCGCCACCGGCCACTGAGGGGGCGCGATGAAGGATTCCGACTCCATAAGGGCCGAGGGGCTCTTCCGAGGCTTCGGGCCGTCCGCGGCCATAACGGATCTCTCCTTCGGGCTCGACAGGGGCGGGAGGCTCGCGGTCCTGGGCCCCAACGGGGCGGGCAAAAGCACGCTTTTGAAGATCGTCGCGGGGGCGCTCGCCCCGCACGCCGGGACCATCAGGGTGTTCGGGAAAAGCCCCTCCGAGCGCAGGCTCGAGCCGGGTTTCCTGGGCTGGCTCCCTGAGAGGGCCCCCCTGAACCAGGAGCTGACCGTGCTGGAGCACCTCCGGATGGCCGCAAGGCTAAGGGGCCTAAACCCCAAAAGGACCGGGTCCGAGACCGACAGGCTCACGGAAGCCCTGGCCCTGGGCCCCTGGCTCAGGCGCCTCGCGGGGCGCCTGAGCCAGGGCGGGCGCAGGCAGGCGGCCCTGGCCGTCGCGCTCATGGGGGACCCGGAGCTGGTCATACTGGACGAGCCCTCCTCGAGCCTCGACCCGGAGGGGGTACGCAGGCTCAAGGCCCTTCTGGCGGCGCTCCCCAAGGGGACCACCCTGATGGTGTCCGGCCACATCCTCTCCGAGCTCATGCCGCTTACCGACTCCGCGCTCATAATCGAAGACGGCAGGCAAAGGGCGCAGGGGACCTGGGAGGGGCTCGCTAGAACGCTCGGGGTGAGATCCGCCCCGGACTCCCTCTCCTACCCCGAGGACATCTATTTCGGGGCCATGGCGCGGAAATGAGGCCCCCCAGGATCGGACAGGTGCTCGCCCTCGCCAGGGCCGAGTGGGCGTCCTTCTGGACCGGGGGCTCCGGGGGGCTCTCCATCCTCGTGTTCCTCGCGCTCTCGGGCCTATGGCTCTACAACGCGGTGGCCGACTACTCCCTCGCCAACATGGGGGCCCTCGCGAGGGGCGCGGCCCTCGACGCGAACCTCGCGTTGTTTTCGGGATCGCTCAACTCCGTGGGGCTCATAATCATGCTGGTCACCCCGCTTGCCACCATGCGGGCCTTCGCGCCCTTCGCGGACGGGGGGCATCTGGATCTCCTTATGGCGCTCCCCCTCTCCCGCCTTGAGATCGCCCTCGCGCACTACCTCTCCTCCTTTCTCGCCCTCTCCTTGCTCACCCTTCTCAGCCTCCTCCCCTACTGCATCCTCATAGCCCTGGGCGTAGGGAGCGTCCCGCTTCTCTTGTGCTCGTTCTTGGGCTTCCTGCTCCTCATTTCGGCCTTCGTGTCGGTGGGGCTCGCGGTGTCCTCCTTCGCTCCCGGGCCGCTCCCCTCGGCACTCTGCACCTTGGGCGTCCTGGGGGTCTTCTGGGCCATGGGCTGGGCCGCTCCCTACCTCCCCCAGACCCTATCCTCCCTCGCCCAGGGGCTCGCCTTCGCGCCAAGGCTCGCCCACTTCACCATCGGGCTCGTAGACTTCAACGACATGCTTTACTTCCTGGTGCTGACCTTGGCCGGGCTCTCGCTCGCAAGGCCCGTCCGGTAAGGCAGGCGCGGCCGCGCCGTTGGCGCCAGTATGGCGTTCCCAAAGGCAGCCAACAGGCAAGCCGAATGGAAAAGTCCGACAGCCGCGCGCAATTGGGGTTCGGAGGCCTTTCGGAGGCCTTGGCCCCACGAAAAAGAGGGCGCCCCGGCATGTGGTGCGCCCTCTTGTCGCATTGCGGCTTCGGCTTCCTTGAAGCCTTTTGGCCATTAAGCCCTTGGCCTTACAGCGTGAAGCCCTTGAGGCATCAAAACCCTTGATGCCAAAGGCCATGAGGCATCATAGCCCTTGAGGCTAAAGGCCATAAGGATTAAAGCCCTTAAGGCATCAAAGTCGCGACTCTTTGGCAATCCCCACGCTGCCGCAAGCTGCTTGGCAAGGCTTGCAAGCCTTGCGACCCTTGGCCGCGGGGGATGCGCCTAGCCCTCGCCGTCGTCTGCGGGGCCGTATAGCAGGGAGCCGAAGAAGGTGACCGTGCCTGGGCCGTTTACGTATTTCATGCCGCAACGGGCGGCAAGGGCCCCCACGTCCACGCAGTTGGCCTCGAGGGATCTTATGGCCTTGCCCGGGTGGCGGCAGGGTTCCTGGGACCTTATCGCGCAGGGGTCGCAGTTCCGGCAGGGGCCGCAGCCAAGAAGCAAGGCCTTCCCGAGTTTTGGCACAAGCCCATCCATTATGGCCATGGTCAGCCGGTGGAAGTCATCGCCGGCCTTCAGCGTTCCCGGCCAGTCCATGGGGTGCCTGATTTCGCTCACGCCCTGGTACACTATGGCGCGGCCGAACCGCCTGGCCTCGCGCACGAGGGTGTCGGTGTCGCCCACATGGGGCGGGCAGGTCCAATTCCTGTTGTAGTGGCCGCAGTGGTTCGCCTCGCACAGCGTGCGGAAGGAGGGGTCGAAGCTGAAGGCGTCCATGCCGACGGACGCCGCGGCCGTGGGGCGGAACGCGCGGACGCTTTCCAAAAGGCCAGAATCATCCAAGGCGCCGGGCATGGTGCCGGCCTAGAGGTTGATGGTCTCGAGCACGGCCCCGGACACGTCGCAGAACAGGGCGATGCCGTTCTTGAGGTGGAAGAAGGCTATCCCGGTGTCGCTACCCCTTGGGTACATCTTCTCCACGGGCGGGAAGGCCTTGGCGGCCGCGTCGTAGATGTCCGGGTCGTCGTCGAAGGTCGCGAAGCCCGTGTACCTGAGCCAGGTGCCGTCGCCACCGGTCGTCGCTAGCTGCACCCGCGGGTTGTCAGTCATCTGGCGGCAGACCTGCTTCTTGGACCCGCAGCCGAAGAAGATCTTCCCGTGGTACCCGAAGGCGAGCCCCATGGGGCGCACCATGGGGTCGTTGCCCTTCAGGGTCGCGAGGTAGAACGGGCTGTTTTTGTTTAGGAACTCGAGCACTTTTTTCATTTTGACAGCCTCATTGGGTTGGCAGCCACATCGGGTTGGCAGGCACATCGGGTTGGCAGCCAAATCGGGTTGGCAGCCAAAGTGGGTTGGCAGCCACATCGGGTTGGCAGCCAAATCGGGGGGTGCCTTCGCGCCCCGCCCTCAGGCGGGCGCGGAGTCCCCGGTCTCCTTCCCGTCGTCCTTGCCGGGGGGCTCGGCCTCCTCCTTGGATCTGTGTATCTCCTCTATGGGTATCACCTTGGACAGATCGGCAAGGCTTATGGTGCGCATCTCGCCCTCTATCACCCCGGCTATCCTCCGGTAGGGCTCCCTCAGGACATCCTGGATGTGCCTGCCCACCGGGCAGACCTGGGAGCTCCCCACGTGCACGCCGGAGGCTATGTCCTTGATGGCCTCCGGATCCACCGCCTCGACTATGTCCCAGAGGCTTATGTCCCAAGGATCCCTCGCCAGCTCCGAGCCACCGCTGGAACCCCTCTTGACCGTGAGCATGCCTGCCTTCTTGAGCGCGAGCACTATGGTCCTCACTATCACCGGGTTGCACCCGGTGCTGCCGGTCAGAAGCTTCCCGGTCACCCTGAGCGTGTCGGAATAGAACTGGGTCACCAGCAATATGTGCACCGCAAGGGAGACTCTTACGCTCAATCTCATGGTTCTTCGCTCTGTCCTGTGGGGCACGGGCCCGTAAGATCAAGTCAAAAGGTACCGTCAGGGGCAAGTGTCGGAAGTTGGAGGGGGCTGCGGGTTTGAAGGTCTTTGACAATCAATTTTTACCATAACCCCGCCCAAAATGTAAGGGGCCCGGCCGCTCAAAGGAAGCAATCTTCCCTGTGGGCCCCAAACGGGGCCCCTTTGGGGCCCTTTGGGGCCCTTTGGGGATGGGCCGCCAAAGGCCGGGGCCATGAGGGAGGGCCAAGAAAGGGCCATGGCCGAGGGCCAGGAAAGAAAGCCTTGAACGAAAGCCATGATTACGGGAAAATGTTAGGCAATATTGCTGTTAATATAGTAAATTAAGATTCTATGATATAAAATTATGATATGTCATCAAGTAATTAGGCGCCATATTCAAAAACCATTAAAAAAATGCTGAAATCAGTATAAAGATATATGCATAAGCCAAGGGGCAAGCCGCAAAGAGCCAAGCTCAGCCTAGCAGGCCCTCGGCGAACTCCCTGAAGCCGGGCTGTTGGTCCTGGGCCCGGAAGGCGCCCAGGGCGTGGCTTATGTCGGCCGGGGATTTCAGGCTGTTGAGGGGGGCGACCTTCCTGCGGGAGAAGAAGACGGTGTCCTCCAGGAAGTTCAGATCCCCCTGGACCGGCTGGAAGTACACGTAGGAGTCCCTCACCGCGACAGGCATGAAGATGCCGCCATTGTCCACCAGCCTCCTGAGCGTGTCGGCCGGTCTCAGGTAGTGGTTGAAGTTCTTGTTGAGGAAGCGGATGTCCCCCGGCCCCAGGCCCCCCAGCCTGAAGCTTTCGATCATCACGTCCCTTCCGAGGCCCGGGTCGTGCGCGCAGCAGCCGCCCTTGATGGGCCGCTCCGGGTTGTTGGCGGCTATCTCCATCATCATGCCGTGGCCCAGCTCCCTCATCCTGAGCCCGAGCCCTATGGTCTCGAAGTCCAGGGCCCGGGTGAGGTAGTCCAGGTCCTCTATGTTGTAGGATACCAGGTCCTGGAAGGCCCCGAGCTCGGAGAGGTTTTCCTCCTTCGTGAGGTATTCCTTCCCGCCCGACTCGCTTGCCAGGAAGAGCTGCCCGTCCATGGCCTTCTGCATCACCATGGCCCCGTGGTTGTGGGGGCGCAGCGGGGAGCCCGGGGCGTACCCCCAGGAGGGGCCCTGCCGCTCCAGCCCCGGAAACGAGGCCTGGGTCATGAACCTTGCGGAAGAGAGCGGGAACAGCCCCCTGAAATCCTTGGCCACCAAGGGGAGGAGCCGGGGCATGGTGTCCTCGGCGGCTATTATGAGCATCCTCTGCCTGGAAAGGGCCTTGGCGGGGTCGATGCCCGCCTCCTCTGCGAGGTTGCGAATCTCGTAAATCAGCTGGGCGAGATGCCTGCGGCCCAGACCCAGGGGGATGATGGGTCCCCCCGCCTCGGGGGCCTCGCCCATTTCCAGGAGCTTCCTTTCCAAAATCCCCGGGGTTATGAAGAATTTCGGCCCCATCATGAGCCTGGTGGCCTCGCCCGCCGCGGTGTGCTCCCAGTACACAAGGCCGTCAAGGACGGCCTTTTTCCCAAGGTTACCCAGATCCTCCCCCGCCAACTCGCCCTCCTCCTCCAGGACCCTCACCGAGACCGGCGGCCCGATGGAATCCAAGCCCGGGTAGAGGTTGATCTCGTCCAGGTGGCCCTCGGCGTCCTTCGCGGATGCGTAGGGGGCCAGGAGGCGGGAGGCCAGGCGCCTCGCCGATTCCTGGTAGGCGGGGATGGAACTCAGATCCAGCTTTCTCATGGGAAAAGACCCTGCCGGGCTCTCGCCCGGGCCCTCCTTGGGCGATGCGACACGTGTCCGGATGCCGTTTCCCCGGGATTATAGCCGGATCCCCATGGCTTTTCCAAGCCCTGGCTCATCCGAACCCTTGGCTTTGCCCCGGGCTTTCCCCGGGCAAAGCCCGGGGATCCCCCGCAGGCCCAGCGCAGCCACTTGCTGCCTTCCGCGGGCCTTCCGCGCCCCATGGGGCTAAGGGCCGCAGCTATCGCTTCCGGGTATGCAAAGGGAGCCTTCCCCAAGGTGTTTTTTAATAAGGGGGCGGGTATCGCGTGCCCGGGGAATTGCGGGGGCGGGGTTTAGCTGCTGCCGGGGGATTGCGGGGGCGGGGTTTGGCTGTTGCCGGGGTATTGCGGGAGCGGGGGGCCTTATTGGGGCGCGATGGTTATTTTATTGGCAGGGGGAGTTTTATTGGGAGGGGGCGTTGTATTGGGAGGGGACGTTTTATTGGCAGGGGTCTGTAATTGGGAGGGGATTTCTATTGGGAGGGATCTTGGCCGGATCCCCCGGGCCCGGAAGGGCCCGGGGGCTTGTTCGGCCGTAAAATCGGACGGAAAGTGATGGCTTTTGGATGG
>JAITKK010000054.1 GCA_031278475.1 Deltaproteobacteria bacterium | reverse complement strand
CTATTCCGCTATTCCTCTATTACATCATAACAAAGCACATCATAGCAAAGCACAAATTTCCCGCATCGGATATATCCCCCGGTTATCCTGCATGTCGGAGGCTTGACCTGGATTATGGGTTGTTAGGTGGATACCGGATACGGGTCAGCCATTCTGCCTGATGAAGCTCATGTAAACCCCGTAGACCGGGAAGGTCACATGGCTCTTCTTCTCGTCCGTGAAAATGGCCGGGAAGCAGTTGCTGCTGTCGTTGAGGCAGAATGACCAGGTCTTGTCGCCCTTGTTGTAGACGTAGGTCACCTTCATGGCCTCCACCCCGCGGCCGTAGTTGACCTTCATCTCCTGTTCGTCGAACACCACGGTCAGGTTCTGCCCGGATGTCGCGAGCGAGATCCCAAGCCTTACGTAGATGCTGGCATCCTTGGCGTCCAGGTGCCAACTGCCTATGAGAGGGTTCGTATCCCCGCAGCCAGCCAGGAAGAGTCCGAGGAAGGCTATGACCAGGGGCAGCGTTTTTCTAAGGGGCATGTCTTTCGGACCTCCTTGGGAAGGTGCTCGGGCGGCCGCAGGTTCGGCCGCGCCCCTTGGGGCGCGGCCTCTGCGGCCATTGTAAGCGCTAAATGCCCCGAGAGGCAAGGCAAAAAAGCTAGCCTTGGCCCCGGCTCAGCCCTTGAGCAGCCCCGTCGTAAGATCGGCTATGGCCAGCTCCTCGTTGGTGGGCACCACCAGGACCTTCACCCTGCCCGCGTCCGTGCTTATCTGGCGGATCTCGGAGGAGCGGGGGTCGTTCCGCTTGGGGTCGACCGTGAGCCCCAGCTCGTCAAGGCCAGCCAGCACCGAGGCCCTCAGGGTGGAGGAGTTCTCGCCCGCGCCGGCGGTGAACACCAGGACGTCCAGCCCGGACAGGACAGCGATGTAGGCACCTATGTACTTGCGCACCCGGTAGGCGAACATCTTGAGGGCCACCTCGCAGCGCTTGTTGCCCTTGCCCGCGGCCTCCTCGATGTCCCTGAGGTCGGAGGAGCCGATGCCGCCTATCCCCAGGACCCCGCTCTCCTTGTTGAGGAGGACGTCCATCTCCTTGGGGTTCTTGCCGGTCAGGGTCATTATGTGCAGCACCACCGCGGGATCCAGGTCGCCCGAGCGGGTGCCCATGATGAGCCCCTCCAGCGGGGTCAGGCCCATGGAGGTGTCCTGGCACTTGCCATCCTTTATGGCCGTGACGGATGCGCCGTTCCCCAGGTGGCAGGTGATGATCCTGAGGCTCTCGTAGGGCTTGCCCAGAAAGGAGGCGGCCGCCCTGGACACGTACTCGTGGCTGGTGCCGTGGAAGCCGTAGCGGCGGATGAAGTCCTTCTCGTACCACTTGTAGTCTATGCCGTAGAGGTAGGCGTAGTCGGGCATGGTGGCGTGGAAGGCCGTGTCGAAGACGCCCACGTTGGGCACCCCCGGGAGCACCGCCTCGCAGGCCTCGATGCCGGCCAGGTTGTGGGGGTTGTGAAGCGGGCTAAGCGAGAAGCACTCCCGCACTATCTCCTTGGCCTCCTTGGTGAGGAGGACCGGCTTGGATATCTTCTCCATGCCGTGGACGATCCGGTGGCCTATCGCGTTTATCTCCGACAGGCTCCCCAGCACCCCGTACTCGGGGCTCACCAGGTTCCGGGTTATCTCCTTCACGGCGTCGGTGGGGTTGGCGACCTGGACCTTCTGCTCGAACTTCCCGCCCTTGTGGTTGGAGTACTTCATGCTGGTGCCCTCTATGCCAATCCTCTCGATGAGGCCTTGGGCGAGGACCTTCTTGCCGTCGGACATGTTGAAGAGCGTGAACTTCACCGAGGAGCTGCCGGCGTTGATAACCAAAACGATCATGGGAAAAGCCTCTCTCTTATGTGGAAAGTTGGTATTCGGGCGTCGCTCGGGCCGATATTTCGCCCGCTGGGTCTTATTTGGGTCTAGACCTGTGAAGTATAGCCACAATCACGGCCTCAGACAAGGTTTTTTTTGCGCTCCTATGGAGGACTCGGCGGCCCCGGCCGCCCCCGTGGCGGCCGGGGCCGGCCGGTAACCCTGGGGGGGCGCCCCCCCGGACGGTAAAGGGCCGCCCGTTTCCGGGCGGCCCTTTACCTATGGTCCTTGGCAAGGGCGCGGCGGCCCCAGGACGCTGGCTAGGCCTCGCGGGCCTCCTTCCTCTGCTGCTTTCTGTAGATCTTCCTAAGGGCCTCCAGGCTGGGCGAGTGGAGGGCCAGCCTGCCGCCGGTTTCCTCCCAGCGGCGGACGGTCGCCACGCACATGTCCAGCTGCAGGGCGAAGGACTCGATGCTGAGCCCCAAATGCCTGCGGAAGGCCTTTATGCTCCTGCCCGTGACCTTGGCGAAGTCGATTAGCGGCATGGCGCCCTTCCGCTTGGCGGTTTTGACGGCCTTGGAGTTGACGGCCTTGGCGGTCACGGCCTTGGCCTTCCCGGCGGTCGGGCGGGTGTAGGTTTTTTGCGTATTGGCTTTCATGGTCTTCCTGATCCTGGTGGGGCCCGCCGAGGCGGCCCCTTTGGGGGCGGCCGCGAGGGCGCGCCCCTGGGTGGCACGGTTCTTGGCCCTCGGGCCCCGGGTTGCCCTCGAGGCAACGGGTTGCCCGAAGACCCCTTTCAGGACGGCGAGGCCCTTGGCCCGCCTGTTCTTGAGGTCTTCCTCGGATATGGCCGGGAGAGGCCGTTTCTGGGCGCCCCTGGCCTTGGCCGGGGGCGCGGCGGCCCCGGCGGCGCCGTCGCCCGCCTGGGGCTGGGCGCCCGGAAGGCTCGGGGCGGCGTTTGCGGGGGCTCCCGGGTGGTCGCCCTTGCCCGACTCGCGGTCGGGGGACGAGTAAATCGAGTCCACGTCTATGCTCACCCACTTGCCCTTGGCGCGCCTGGCCCTCCTCGGCCGGTAGGCCCGTTTCCGCTTGGGCGGGAACTCCGGGGCATCCTCGAGGATGTCGGCAACCGGTGGCTCGGGCCCGAGTGCGGGCTCGGGCTGGGGCGGGGCCGGGGGCGGGGGCGGATCCCCCAGGAAGACCCTGGATTCCTGGCCGTTGCGGCGGCGGACTATGACCGGCGCGGGGGCGGCCGCGGGCTTGATCCGCATGGCCATGGGCGGGGCGAAGGCCGACTGGGCCTTGGGAAGCTCGGTCGAAGGCCCGCGGCCGGGCTTGCGGGAAGGCCGCCCGGGGGCAGCCTCGTGGGCGGGCCCTGGGGCAGGCCGCTGTGGGGGCGCAGGCGGGTCGTGGGAAGCCTCGTGGCAAGTCACGTGGACGGGACCCACGGCCGGAACCAGCGGGCCGAAGGCAGGCCCAGGGGGGCGCCCTTGCGGCCGGTCGGCCGCGTCCTCGGGTGACTCGGGGGTTTCGGGCAACAGATCCCAGGATCTCACGCCCCTTAGCGAGAAGGCCAGCTCGGGATCCAAGTCGACAAGGGGCGCCATGGCGCTCAAGACCGCCGCCATGTGGCCGCAGGGCATGTGAATCGCCTTGCCGCAGTCGCACTTGGCAAAGACCTCGTAGCGCGTGGGGAAGATGCCGCTCTTTGAGTCGTGGAGCGCGCACAGGGCGGATCTTGGGTACCTGCCGGCCATCAGGTCCGAGTGCGAGGGGATCCCCGTGCACTTTTCCTTGATTGCCTGCCACTGTTCCCGGCTCAGGGGCTTTATCGCGATGCGCACCTCATGGGGCCCGTCCTCGTCCAAAACAATCGCGCTTATGTGGCCCTTGTCCACAACCAGGTTGTAGACCATACCCAGCCTGACGTAGGACAGGCCCTTGACCCTCACCTTGACTAGCTCGGGGAACTTCGAGAAGTGGAAGGTCCATTTCTTCCCCCATAAGCCACTGTAGATACGGCCGCGTCTTAGAATCACTTGCTTGATGTCGCAAAGGGGACTATTGAGAATGGCAAGGGGATTGTTGCCCCCATGCGTGATGCCCGCTCCCTGTTCCTGCCACGTTTTATTGTCCGGCATTGAACACACCTAAAGAAAATCAAACGTCCGCCCACATAACTTCCGAACCATGCCCTTTGGGCAATGGGGGCGCGGCCCTTGATGGGCCGTGCCTGGCATGACGGCGTGCGTTGCGGTTGACTAAAGGATCCGTTTTGGATCCAAAACCATATGGATGATAAATCCTAGAAAGGATACCCTACATGCGGTGGTTTGATCCCAACCGCAAAATAGGGGAGAGGCGCCCTGATTTACCGCCTTGCCTTTTAGCGCAAGGCCGTGATGGCGTATTGACACACAAAGTGGGCGGACGACACCTTCAGGGAAGCGCTGCGTTTCGCGCAATGTTTCGATTGCGCTTGGGGCCTTAGCTTGCGGCAGGCCGATGGCGAAAGGCCCCGTTCTTTTCGCCAAGGCCGAAATCTGGTGGTTTGCAACCACTATATGCATAAACCCAAATCGCGTGCCCACAAAATGTTGTGTTTGCAAGGCCGATCCAGGTGTTTAATCAATGCGCCACCAATGCGTACCGGGCAGGCCCTGCGAGGGAGGGCCAGGTAGGCGCCGGATGACCGGGCGGGGAAAGTGTGATGATGGCGGAGGCCAAGCGCGCCGCGCCTTGCAAGGACGGCGGTGCGATGCCTGTGAGTCGTGGGGAGCGAGGTTGTCAAATGTCGGATGCCATAGTCCAAGGCATGAAACCAAGGATGCCGAAAGCTTCCTGGCGGCATTGCATATGGGCAAGGGAAGGGGACAAACGCCATAAAATCAAAATCAACTTTTTGCCTATGCAAATTCCCTCCGAGCGGGGCAAACGGTTTCATCCGATTTTTCGCCTTGGGTGACCCGCTTTGCAAGACACCCGTTCGGCTAAAAACAATCATAACAAAATTTATCCGAGAAGATCAAGGGAAAAAACAAATTTTTCCCAAAAAATGCAAAATTTTTCCCGGATGCCTGCTGTACCAAGGGCTGAAACTTAAAATACACGTTATTTTAAGGAGACAACCCAAAAATTTTTTTAAACTTTGATAGGCGACATCCCCCACCGCTACCCTAATGACACCTGGAAAATTGACCTAAGTGAGCGATTGTCGCGCAAAATTTGGAAAAATTCCAATTTTGGGCAAGTTGTACCGGAAACCTATCAAGTTTTGACGCAAAACAATAAACAAACGGCAAAAAAAAGCGATGATTCCATAAATCCACGGGGACATCCTTAAGTCCGCCCCACCCACCCGGCCAAGGAAAAGCTACGGAAGCCCGTAAGGAACGGGTAAGAGAGGCGGATCGTAGCATTTGGGCAAGGTTTATGGACATTCTAAAATAAAAGCCCCCAACGGCTTGTTATTGGGGCATTGCGCGCCCCAAATGCACGGAAACGGAAGTTTCCGGCTTTGCCATCAGCATTTCCGGGCAAAGCTTGCCCACCCCCCAAAAAGACCGCTTTGGCATGGCCCGGAAAGGAAAGAGGTTGCAAATTTGGCGCAAACTCAAACCCACCCTGAAAGAATGGCCAAAGAGCTTTGTAAAATGGCATGGCCGCCTTTAACCCAAAAGCACTAGAGTCATCCCGTGTAAAACGCTCCCGGGCCCGTTTCATATGAAAGGAATGGGAAAATCATCCGGAGGGTGGGCCCGTTTGGAGGGCCCTTTAGGACGGATGGCAAAACAGGGGAACAGAGAGGGGGGAAGGCGAAGGACAGAACGCATAAAGAGAAACCCGATAACACCTTGTAAAAGTCCTTTTGGGACGTTAAAAAAAGGACATGGCACCATGCCAAAACGGCCTGGCGTTATGCGAAAATACAACAGCCGTTTTAAACAGTCAAGATATTTTTTGAGTGTTACGGGTAATTTTTTTGGCTTTTTCCCAAAATTTTCAAAATTTTCCGAAAATAAAAGACAATAATATTGGCATAATGAGATCAAAATACCTTCCAAAACCGCACTAATTAAGCACAGACACACATAATCCCGGGCTTTTTGCCCGCATAAAAAAATTTTGTTTTTGCAGCCAAAGCTAATTTTACATTTTTTGGATAATAAATGCTTTTAATTAAACATTGCGCCATATTAAATAAAGTTATGCAACATAGGCTATAATAACATTTTGATGGGAGGCTTGAATTTGACCCTTCCGACCC
>JAITKK010000221.1 GCA_031278475.1 Deltaproteobacteria bacterium | reverse complement strand
ATGTCCCCGTAGGTCCCGTCCCTGAAGCCGTCGAAGGCGTAAGGGGGCGGCGGGCTTTGGGCCGGGAGGCCCGTTGCCCCTGTCTGGGCGGGGCCCGCGGGCTGGGTCGCGTCCTCGGCAATCCGGGAAGCCTGCGCGATTGGGAGCCCTTCCGCCGCGTCGGCTTCCGCAAGGGTCGCGGCGTCGGCCTGGGACGCGGGGGTGCGGTCAGGGGCCCTGCGGTAGGGCTGGGCCCTCACGTCCCCCGTGTTCGCGGGTTTGTACATCTTGCTGGGGGATATCCTTGGGTTCCAGTTGGGTCCCATGACCTCGGGGTGCTCGGCCAAGGTGCCAAGGAGGCCCTCCTGGCGGGCCACGTCCTCCACGATCCTGTCTGCAAGACCCAGGCCACCGGCGGCGGTGAGGGCCGCGGTGAAAGGCTTTTCCGCTATCTCGCTGTAGGTGTCGGAGCCAGGGGTCTTGGCCATGGGGGTCTGGCGCATGCTCTTTATCATCTCGGCCATCAGCATGCCCTCGTATTCCTTGGCCGAGTCCCGGATCTTGGTGAGCTTCGCGATCTTCTGTTCCTCCGTGAGCCCCCGGTCGGAGTGCGCCGCGAGGTAGCTGTCGGGTATGGTCTTTCCCAAGGTGTCGCCGCGCCTCCCCCTGTAGGGCGCGAGGGTGGGCGACCCGGCAGCTTTTTCCGCATCGGCGGCGCCTTCCTGGGGCACACCCTTGGGTGCCTCAGCCTCTTCGGGGACCTCGAAGGTGGCCCCCCTCCTCAAATCCTCGACGCTTATGATCCGGGCCCCCTCCCTCGGGGCTTGGTTGCCGCCCCTGAGGGACCTTAGGTCCTGGTTCGCTATGCCCTTGTACTGCTCGACTGCCCCCACGGTAGCTCCTTTGGGATCCCCGCCTCCGCGGCGGGGCCGTTATGATGTGCCAATGCCCATGCCAATGCGCCGATGCCCAAATGCCGGGCTTAGTGCCTCCGGCGGACCCATGGAAGTTTCCGCCCTTTGCCAAAAAGGCCCGGGCCCAGGGCCCATGGCCATGCCATGGGCCAGGCCCGGGCCTGGGTTCGGGTCTTGGTCCGCGCGGGTCCCTAGATTATCTCAAGCTCCCCGTGGAGGGCGCCCGCGGCCTTTATGGCCTGGAAGATCATTATCAGATCCCTCGGGGTGACCCCGATGGCGTTCAGGGCCTTCACCACGTCGTTTATGTTGGTGGACCGCTCGATAAGGAGCACCTGGTCGGCCCCCTCCTCCACGTTGATGTCGGTCTCGGGGGTCACGACGGTCTCGCCCCCGGTGAAGGGGCCTGGCTGGTTGACGTCCACCCCCTCCCTTATCTGCACCGAGAGGTTCCCGTGGGCGACGGCGACCGTCGATAGCTTCACGTTCTCCCCCACGACCACGGTCCCCGTGCGCTCGTCGATTATGACCTTCCCGACCGCGTCGGGCTCGACGTTCACGTTCTCCAGATCCGCGACCATCACGGCCAGGTTCTCCCTGAAGTTAGCGGGAACCCTCAGCTCAACGGTGGAGGCGTCGATGGGGCGGGCTGCGGCCCCTGGCAGCACCTCGTTTATGGCCTCCGCGGCCCTCGCGGCGGTCGTGAAGTCGGGTTGGCCCAGCTTCACCGTGAGGATGTCCTTCCCCTGCCAGCGGATGGGCACCTCGCGCTCGACGGTCGCGCCCTGGACCACCCTCGCGACGGTCGGGTGGTTCTTCTGGACGGAGGCGGCCTGCCCGGTTATGGCGAAGCCGCCCACCGAGAGCGGCCCCTGGGCCATGGCGTAGACCTGCCCGTCCATGCCCTTGAGCGACGTGATCAGAAGCGTCCCCCCCTGGAGGGAGGTCGCGTCCCCCATGGAGGAGACCAGGATGTCTATCTTCGTCCCGGGTTTCACGAAGGGGGGGAGATCCGCCGTGACCATGACGGCCGCGACGTTCTTCACTTTCAGCGAGGTGGGGGCGACCGATATGTCCATCCTCTTCAGGAGGTTGGAAAGGCTCTGGCGGGTGAAGCCGGTCTGGTCCTTGTCGCCGGTGCCGTTAAGGCCCACCACCAGCCCGTAGCCGAGGATCTGGTTGACCCGCACCCCCTCGAAGGTCGCGAGCTCCTTGAGGCGGATGGCACCGGCCTCCTTTGGGAACGCCAAAAGGGCGGCGATGAGCGCCGCCGCCAACAGTGTCGCGAGCGCGAGCGGGCCCAGCTGGGTGTCCCACAGCGGGAGATCCTGGCCGGGGGCGCTGCTTTTCTTTCTCATGGTGACCTCTTGGGGGGAGGGCCTCGCCCCGGGCCTGTGGCCCGGGGCGAGGCTATCCCGGGCTGCGGCTAGAACGGCCAGATCACGTCGATGAAGCGGGTGAGCCAGCCCTCCCGCTGCTTGCGGGAGAGATCGCCCTTGCCCGTGTACTCTATCCTCGCGTCCGCGAGGTAGGTGCTCAGCACCGTGTTGTCCGTTGCGATGTCTGCGGGCCTTATGACGCCCTGGATGGTTATGTACTGCTTCTCGTTGTTGACCAGTATCTCCTGGGAGCCCCTCACCACCAGGTTGTCGTTGGGGAGCACCTGTATGATGCGGGCCGAGACCTTGGCCGTGATGTTCTCGTTGCGGGAGGTGGAGCCTGTCGCGGAGAACTGGGACTGGGAGTCGTACTCGACACCCCTAAGCGGGTTGATGCCGCCCATGGAGGGCATGACGCCCGGCTGCTCGAGCCCGAAGAGGGAGGTGATGTTGGAGTTGAGGCTCGAGTTGCGGCTTGAGGAGGTGGCGGCCTGCTTGGATGCCCTGGAGGTCTCCACCACGTTGATGGTGATTATGTCGCCCACCCTCTTGGCCTTCATGTCCGAGAAGAAGTCGGGGCGTGTGTCCTCGGAGTACAGGGAGCCCTCGGTCTTGATCGCCGGGGCGGGGTAGGTCTCGACCGGCGGGTTGAGGAGGGCGGCCTCTTGGTTGTTGAGGCTGGATGCCGGCTGGAGCTTGGGGCCGCAGCCCCAGATAGCCAGGGATGCGAGCAGTATGATAACGGCCACAAGGCTCTTGAGTAGCAGGCCGTTGCGGCCCATGGGATCGTGCAGGTTGATTTTGTCCATTGTTTACCGTCCTTCCTCTTGTTTGCTGCCGAAAGGCCGCGTATAAGGGCTATCGGGCCGGGTTTCCCCCGTGCCCGGCTCACTGTGGATGCAATCGATGTGCCATAGTTTTTCCGAACACGGCGACATGCGGGCATCCCCTTGCTTATCCCCAACGGGCCCACTGAAAAGTGCTTCGTGGTTATATAAGTGTGCTAAATTAAGTATAATAAACATAATTTATATCCAGTTGCAGATCACACTATGAGGGTTGTCCCCCCCCGGAAGGGATCCATATAAATGGTGAAAGGAGGCCCCCGCCCCAGGGCGCCGTCCCGGGAAAGCCTTAGGGATTACTCTTTCCCAGGGAAGCTTGGGCTCGGAGGCTTTCCAAGCTTTTCATTCGCGGGCCAACGAGCCGAAGCGCGCACCCTTCTTTTTGGGAACGTCAGGGAAGCGGGAGGCTTTCCCTAACGGCATGCCTTTGCTTTGCCTGAAGGTGGCGGACTGCAATCCCAAAAAGGCGCGAACAGCGCACAAGGCTCGCGCACAAAGCAATCCCCAAAACAAGCTGCAAGGCCCAGGCCAAGCTTTTAGGGAAAAGAATGCTCCCTGAAAAGGGAAGCGGCCCTAACTTTACGGCTTTGAATGTGTCAGCTTGGCCCAAGTCTTGTAATCACGCAAAACTTGAGGGGAAATAATTTCCACCGCAGGCTGCGGGATGATGCGGAGCCTGAAGATGAGGTGTTGGACGATGGGGAGCTATGAAGGGATGTGAATGGGGATGTTGAATGGTTATGTTGAAGGGGAATCTTGAATGGGAATGTTGAAGGGGAATGTTGAATGGAGATGATGCAGGAGGGGGAACAGGGAAGCGGCCCTAATGATAGGAAATGTTAAGGAAGTGTGCTAATGGGGGTAAATGCCGGGAATTGCTGGGATGGATGATGTTGGGGAATGAGCAAGAATTAGGAATCGATATCAGGGATTGCTGGAGGGCAAGCAGCTGTTTGGCATATATGGCAGGAAGCCACCGTATGGCAGGAAGCACCCGGACGGCACGAAAATCGCAATGTATATGCATGTAACGGACGCAGGAATAAAAAGCTAAGGGCAAAGCCGTAACGCCTGTCGCGACACAGCCGCAGGGGTTTTCAATGCTTTGGGGAGCAGTGATTAAAGGAGAGCGGAGGATTTCACGCAAGCGGCTTTTGGGATTCCCCGCAAGGCTCGCTCTTAGGATGGCACGCAGGCTGGTTCTTAGGGGAGTTTGGATGCCAACCTGAAAAGGAGGCATGTCGCCAAGGCCTGAAGCGTTGCCTTGCAAGGAACTTCAGGTTAAGAAAATATTCATTGAGAGCCCAATATGCAAAAGCGACGCAAGCCCATAACAAGCGGGAAAAGCCTAAAATCCACC
>JAITKK010000176.1 GCA_031278475.1 Deltaproteobacteria bacterium | reverse complement strand
GGGGGCCCCGCCTTGGGGCTCGTTTTGGGCCCGGCCTTGGGGCTAGTCGACTTCCTCGAACTGATCCTTCCCCGCCCCGCAGACGGGACAGGTCCAGTCGGCCGGGAGGTCCTCGAATGCGGTGCCCGGGGCTATGCCGTTGTCGGGGTCGCCCACTGCCGGGTCATATTCGTACGCGCAGACTATGCAGACATGCTTTTTCATAACGGACTCCACGTTTGGGTTGTTTGTCTGGAGGTAACGGGGGGCGCTTAAGAAGATTTAGAATCTCGCGTCTTTATTGCCCCGCAGCTTCCCTGTGGGCCGGAAATCAAGGCAAATAGCCCTTTTCCCGTGCCCAATTTTTTTACACTTTAAACCACTCCGTTTGAGAAAGCAAGCAGCCCTTGGCAAAAAACCCGAAATTAAGCTTACAGTCGAAGATAGCGGCCAAGGCCTTTCGCCGGCGCAAGGCCATGGGGCGATCGCTCAAATCAACCCAATATGTCTAAATATTATTCTAAATGTGTGCTAATTTGGGAATGGGATGGGGTAATACAGGAAGCGTCAGGGCCTGCGGCAGGGCCCGCGGCAGGGGCCGCGGCAGGGCCTAGCGCCAGAACCTGGCAGCACCCCCAGCGTCAGAGATTAGCGGCAGGCCCATATGGGAACTCCCGCCAAAAGCCTGCAAAGAGGCCTAACCCAGTGCTTCCGGGGATGCTTCGACCCGGGCCGGCCAAGCTGGCCGGCCAAGCGGGCAGGCCAAGCGGGCAGGCTAAGCGGGCCAGCCAAGTGGGCCGGCCAAGTGGGCAGGCTAAGTGGGCAGGCTAAGCTGGCTGGCTAAGCAGGCCAGCTAAGCGGGCCAGCTAAGCGGACAGACCTAGGTTCTGTTCAAGGTTAAGGGGCAAGCCCGAGCCGTTACAAACGGCTGGGAGCTAAATCCCCGTAACTGCCCGCAACTCCCCGTAACTCCCCGCAACTCCCCGCAACTGCCCGTAACCGTGCAAATAATGCCCCGCAACGCCTATTATAAAAATCAAAACCCGTGCCAATTCCATAAAAAAACACCCATCCCAAGCCCTATAAGCCCGTCCCCCCCCATAAAACCCCAAGCACCCCTTCGCGGGATTGCAAATCCCGCTCCCCCCCCCTCCTTTTAATCAAAATTAGTTTTTGGGGTGGGGGATATATAGCCTAGGGGGGTGGGTGCTAGGGCGGGGAGGGGAATGGGAGGGCTTGGTTGGGGACTTGGTATGGCTTGGGTGGGACTTGGTAGGCTTGATTGGGAATGGTAGGGCTTGTTAGGGCAGGGGGGCCATGGGGGGCTATAGGGCATAGGTGTGCCTCGCGTGCTTTGGGGGAGATTTGGTATTATTAGTAGCCTTCGATACTTTGCGATGGGGGCTTATGCCCTACCATATATGGTTGGGTTTATGGCTATATGGTGGGTTGGGCCCGATAGGTATGGGCCGGATAGGTATGAGCCCGGTTGGTATGGGGCCGATAGGTATGGGCCCGGTTGGTATGGGTCCGATAGGTATGGGCCCGGTAGGTATGGCCCTGATAGGTATGGGCCCGATAGGTATGGGCCCGATAGGTATGGGCCCGATAGGTATGGGGCCGGTTGGTATGGGCCCGTTAGGTATGGGCCCGGTTGGTATGGGCCCGATAGGAACGGGCCCGATAGGTATGAGCCCGGTAGGAACGGGTCCGCTAGGAACGGGCCCGACCTTAACGATCCCGATAAAACGCCCCCTATAAAACTAACCCGTTAGGAACGAGCACAGGTCATCATGCCCGGATTTTTCAGTAGCAAAAAAGCAAGGCCACCCAAGGAAGGATCCCACCCAAGGCTTGTGCTGGGTCTCGGGAACCCTGGCCCCGGCTATGCCGACACCAGGCACAACGCTGGGTACATGGCGCTTGAGCTGTTTGCGGAGAGGAACCGTCTGGAAAACCCGGTGAACTTCAAATCCAGCGTGATAATATCCGGGAACATAGAAGGCGCGAGGGTGATACTTGCCTGGCCCCTGACCTACATGAACCTCTCAGGCGTTGCCGCCAGGGAGCTCTACGCCTTCTACAAGGTCCAAGGGACGGAGAACATTCTTGTCCTCCACGACGAGATGGACCTTCCCCCCGGAAGGGTCAAGGTTAGTTTCGGGGGCGGGACGGCAGGGCACAACGGGCTATGCTCCCTAAAGGAGAACCTGCCCGGGGACTTCGCCCACGTGAGGATAGGCATAGGCAGGCCCCCCAAGGACGATTGGGAGTCATTCGGGGTATCCAGGGATTACGTGTTGTCCCCCTTCGAGGATGACGAGCTAGCTCCCATGCAGGAAGGCCTGGGACTTGCCGCGGACGCGACCCTTGCCTGGATACGGGGAGGCCTGGCCGCAAGCCAGCGGATAGCCAACAAGAGGCCCAAAAAACCCAAGAAGGAAAAGCCCGAAGGCGAATCCCCTGACGGGGATCCCGCAAAGGCCGGATCCGACGCCGGTAAAGGGGTGTCAGGGAATAATGTTGGGGAAGGCCGTGATGGCGGCCATGGGGAAGGCCATGAGGGCGGCCATGAGGGTGGCCATGGGGAAGGTCTTGACGAAGGCCATGATGAAGGGAATGATTAGCGCCTCTCGCGGCTAATAAACCGAGAAGCCATTGAGCCCAAAAGGCCATGCTCCCCAAAGGCCAAGATCCCCAAAGGCTCCGAGCCCAAAAGACAAAAAAGGCCCAAGGCTATATGGCAGCCATGGGCGTGAGAATGGCGTGAGAAGGTAGTGAGAAGGTAGTGAGAAGGTAGTGAGAAGGTAGTGATAAGGTAGTGATAAGGTAGTGATAAGGTAGTGATAAGGTAGTGATAAGGTAGTGATAAGGCCGTGAGAAGCTCTTGGCATGGGCGTGAGAACACCGTGACAGGGCAGGGCAAGGCCGTGACAATGCCGGATTACCCGGAGGCCTAAAAGCCTCCTGGTTATTTTCTAGCTACCTTCCCTTTCGGCCCTTTCGATTGCGAGCGACTCCATTATCTCCTCCGGGCTGGCGGTCGATGTGCCGACCTTCCCCACCACCACGCCCGCGGCTAGGGTCGCGAGCATGGCCCCCTCCCGCAGCGTCGCCCCTGCGGCAAGGGCCGCGGCCATGGCGGCGACCACGGTGTCGCCCGCGCCTGAGACATCGAACACTGCCCTTGCCCGGGTTGGGAGATGCCAGGACTTCCCGCCCTGGGACACAAGGCTCATGCCGTCTTCGGACCTTGTGACCAGGATGTTCCTGATGCCGTGCCTTTCTATCAGCTCGGATGCCCCCTTGGCGAGATCCTTTGAGGATGCGTGGGTAAGGTCGCGCCCCAATGCCATGGAGAGCTCCTGGCGGTTCGGGGTGACAAGCGTCGCCCCGGCGTAGGGCCTCCAGTCAGGGCCCTTGGGATCCACAAGCACAGGGATGTCGTGCGCCTTGGCGGCCCTTACGAACCATTGGGTGAGTTTTTCGTCCAAAAGTCCCTTCCCGTAATCAGATAGGGAGAGCGACTTGGCCGTGCTTAAAAGCCTCTTGGCTTCCTTTTTTACCCTTGCGCAGACAAGCGGGGATGCCGGCAATAAAGACTCCTCGTCGTAGCGCACCACCTGCTGGATGCCCGCTATCACCCTGGTCTTGACAGTCGTTGGGCGGCCCTTGTCCACCACCAGGGCCATGTCCCCTTGGGATTTACCCGGCATTAGAAGCTTTCTTAGCCTGCGGCCGCTGTCGTCCTGGCCCAGGAGCCCCAGGGCCATGGGTTTCGCGCCCAGGGCCCTTAGGTTCATGACCACGTTCCCCATGCCGCCAGGCATCAGGAGGCGCCTCGCGACCCTCACTATGGGAACCGGTGCCTCGGGCGAGAGCCTGGCTGCCTCGCCGTGGATGTAGACATCCAGCATGAGGTCGCCCACGGAAAGAACCCGGGCTTTGCGGATCATGCCCAATATGGCAAGGGTGTCCCGGGCCATCGGTTTCCTTTCGCAGGCTTCTCAGCCAAGCGGCTGCCCCAGCTGGCGCTCCATGGGGGAGGGCGTGAAGGAGCAGCTTATTAGGGACGCGTCCCCCAGTATGCCGGATGCCTCCCTGACAAGGCCAACAGTCAGAATGGGTGGCTCCTGGAGCATATAGATGGCGTGCCCGTCATTATCCTCGATGCGCAGGAAGAAGGGGCACTTGTTGCGGTAGCCATTGGAATAGCCATTTGCCCCATAGGCCGGCCCGAAGGCCGGCCCAAGGGCGGCCCCATAGCCCATCCCTTGGCCAGTCCCATAGCCCGTCCCTTGGCCAGTCCCTTCCCAGGCCCCCCCGTTAGCCCCAAAACCCACGGCCGCGGCCTCGCCCCCTTCCCGCTCGGCCGCCTTGCGCCGGGCCAGGAAGTCCGAGAAGGCCTTGACCTTGCCCGCGGGGACCGTGAAGGTGACGGACCTCACCTTGTCCGCGAGCTTATCCTCCAGGTCCCAGAGGCTCTCGATTATCACCTTGGACCCGTACGGGGAGTCCTCGGGCGGGGGCTCGGAGGAGCCCTCCGCGACCAATACCCTGTCGGGCTCCAAAAGATCCCTGTGGAGGGCGTAGGCCCTTGACCACAGCACGACCTCGCATTTGCCGAAAATGTCCTCCATGGTAGCGAAGGCGTACTGCTTGTTGTTCTTGTCGATCCTTACCTTCACCTGGGAGATGCTCCCAAGGAGCCTTACCTTTCCAGGGCTCTTCCTGGCCTGGAGCCTCGGGATGCTGTCAAGGCCCATGGCCTTGAAAAGGGGCGCGAATTTGCCCAGGGGGTGGCCGGTCACGTAGAAGCCCAGGTACTCCTTTTCGAATGCCAGGCGCTGGTTTTCTGGGAGGGGCTCGGCCTCGGACCAGTTTAGCTCGTTTGGGGGGCCGCCCGGGTTCCCGAACAGGGGGTTGAGCGGCAGGCCCATGGATCTCTGGGAGTCCCTTTTCCTCTCTATCGCGGTCTCGAGGGACGCCAGCATCACGGCCCTGGACGCCCCGCCGGAGGCGTCCAGGGCCCCGGACAGTATCAGGGCCTCCAGGACCTTCCTGTTGGCCTTCTTGTCCATCACCCGGTCGCAGAAGTCGAAGAAGTCCGAAAACCTCTTCTCCTTCCTCGCGGCTATTATGGCGTCAATCGCGCCCTCGCCCACGCCCTTGATTGCGCCCAGGCCGAAGAGGATCCTGCCGTCGTGGACCGTGAACTTGTAGCCCGAGGTGTTCACGTCCGGAGGCAGCACCCCTATGCCGTCGGCGCGGCACTCGTCTATCAGCCCCGCAATCTTCTCCTTGTCGGCCATCTCCGAGGTCATGAGGGCGGCCATGAACTCCACAGGGTAGCGGCATTTGAGCCAGGCCGTCTGGTAGGACACAAGGGCGTAGGCGGCCGAGTGGCTCTTGTTGAAGCCGTACTCCGCGAACTTTTCCAGCTGCTCGAATATGGCGGTCGCGACCTTTTTCCCCACCAGGCCCTTCCTCACGCAGCGCTCTATGAAGTCGGGTCTTACCCTGTCCATCTCGTCCTGGTGCTTCTTCCCTATGGCCCTCCTCAGAAGGTCCGCCTCGGCGAGGCTGAAGTCGGCCAATACCTGGGCGATGCGGAGCACCTGCTCCTGGTAGAGTATGACCCCCTGGGTGTCCTCGAGTACCGGTATGAGCGAGTCGTGCACGTACTTGGGCTTTTTTTGGCCCCTCCTGATGGCGACGTACTGGTCGGCCTGGCCGCTTTTGAGGGGCCCCGGCCTATATAGAGCCAACAGGGACATGATGTCGTCTATGCGCTCCGGGCGGATGTTCCTGAGGTACTGGCGGATGCCCTCCTGCTCCATCTGGAAGACCCCGTTGAGGTTACCCTTGCGCAGGAACTCGAAGGTCTTGCCGTCCGCAAGGTCTATCGCGTCGATGTCCACCTCCACGCCCCTTTCGGCCAAGAGCCTCAGGCAGTGCTTTATGAGGGTGAGCGTCTTTAGGCCCAGGAAGTCGAACTTTATCAGCCCCAGGGCCTCCACGCCCGAGCCCTCGAACTGGGTGACGGTGAGCCCCCGGCTGTCGGCCTTCTCCTGCTTGCGGGTGCCCTGGAAGAGCGGCAGGTACTCTTTCAAGGGCCTGTCGCCTATGACCACGCCCGAGGCGTGGACAGAGGCGTGGCGGGGGAGCCCCTCGAGTATCCTCGCGTAGTCTATGAGCTCCCTTACCTGCGGTTTCTTGGAGTAGAGCTCCTTGAGCCTCGGCTCCTCGGCCAAGGCCTGGTCAAGGGTTATGTTGAGCGTCATGGGGACCAGCTTCGCGAGGGTGTCGACCTCCGCGAGCGGCACGTCCAGGGCCCTCCCCACGTCGCGGATTACCCCCCTTGCCTTCAGCTGCCCCAGGGTGAGTATCTGGGCCACGTGCTCGGGGCCGCCGTAGGCGTCTATCACGTAGTCCAGGACCTCGGCGCGGCCCTCCGCGCAGAAGTCCACGTCGATATCGGGCATGGACACCCTCTGGTGGTTCAGGAAGCGCTCGAACAGGAGACCGAAGCGTATGGGGTCGACGTTGGTTATCCCCAGGGAGAAGGCCACAAGGGACCCGGCGGCGGATCCCCTGCCCGGGCCCACGGGTATCCCGTGGTCCCGGGCCCAGCGGATGAAGTCGGCGACTATGAGGAAGTAGCCAGCGAAGCCCACGTCGTTTATGACGCCCAGTTCCGACTCCAGCCTCTCCCGGTAGTTCGCCTTGCCCTCTTCCGAGAGCGGGTCCCCCAGCCCGGACTTTTTAAGGAAGTAGGCCTCAAGGCCCTTCTCGGCGTTTTCTATCAGGGTCTCCTTGGGGCCCTTCTCGCCCAGGGTCCTTACCTTGGGGAAGCGGTACTCCTTTTTGGGCAGTTCCAGGTTGCAGAGCCCCGCCACCTTCAGGGTGTTGTCGCAGGCCTCAGGGCACCAGGCGAAGAGCTCCCTCATCTCCTCGGGGGATCTCAGCCAATAGGTGTTAAAGGGCATGCGCATGCGGTTGCTGTCCGTCACCTTGCTGTTGGTCTGGATGCAGAGGAGGATGTCGTGGGCCTTGTAGTCCTCCTTTTTGAGGTAGTGGCAGTCGTTGGTGGCGACCAGGGGCACGCCCCTTTCCCTGCCCAGGTCCAGCAGGGCCTGGTTCACTATGGCCTGCTCGGGTATCTGGTTCTCCTGGACCTCCAGGTAGAGCCTGTCCCCGAATATGTCCTGGTACCTCCCAAGGCTTTCCAGGAGGGCCGCCTTACCGTCGAAGACCGCCCTCGGGATCTCGCCCTGAAGGCAGGCCGTTAGCGCAATCAACCCCTTGTTGTGCTTTTTAAGCAGCCCGTGGTCCACCCTGGGCTTGTAGTAGAAGCCCTCGGTGTTGGCAAGGGTGATGAGCTCCAGAAGGTTGTGGTAGCCCCCCAGATCCATGGCAAGCAGCACCAGGTGGTGGCGGGGGTCGTGCTTCTCCCTTCCGAACCTGTCCGGGGAGACGTAGGTCTCCACCCCCACTATGGGCTTTATGCCCGTGGCCTTGGCCTTGTTGTAGAAGTTCAGGGCCCCGAACATCTGGCCGTGGTCCGTCAGGGCCACGGCCGGCATGCCCATGGCCTTGGCCGTGGTCACAAGGTCGTTTATCTTTATGGCCCCGTCCAGGAGGCTGTATGCGGAGTGGACGTGTAGGTGGACGAAAGACATGTCGTTAGCCTTTGGCTGAGGTTGCCGATGCCGGGGGGAAGGCCCTTGGGGGCCCTCTTAGGGCCCCCAAGGGCCCCTGGATGACGATTGCGATGTGGCTGCTAGCCTTGGGAGCGGTCTTTTGCAAGCCCCGGATGCCAACTGCAAAATTGCCGGTTCGGGCATTGGCTGGGCTTGGTTGGGCTTGTTAGTGCTTGTATGTGTCTAGTTGGGCCTGCTTTGCCCTAAAGGTACGGGCTTTTCCAAGTCAAAGCTGCTTGTAGTTTATCACATTATAAATTTATACCACATATAAGCATTGAATTGTGTTAAAAGGTCGCCAAGACCTAAAAGCCGGCCAAGACCTAAAGGGCGGTCAAGGCCTAAAGGGAGGCTAATACCTAAAAGTAAGGCCGAAGGCTCGGAAGGGCATCATATATTAAGGCCCAACACCACCACAATAAGCCTGTTGAGGACAGATAAAGCCTGATAAGCCCTAATATGGCTTGGATATGGGGCAGGCGGGGCATGGCCCCGCCTAAGGGGGCTTGGCCCTGGAAAGGGCCCTGCCGCGAGCCCATGCCTCTCCGTGAGACCCAAAAATAGCAAAAAGAGCCGTGTCAGTCAAATATCTGGCGCTGTGTGGCCTGGACGTGTCATATGTGGTGTTCGCAGTGGCGGCTTGGTTCACTTGCGAACTGAGCCTTGCCTTGGATCCCTCGCTTGGATCCCTTGGCCAGGATCCATTGGCCAAGATATTTGGCTTGGACCCATTGGCAGGATCCTATTGGATAGGCGGAATTTTAATTTTGGACTGGGCTTAGGTGGCTGGCTTGTGGTGAGGCTGGCTTGTAGTGAGGCTGGTTATGGCGCTTAGGGCCTATGCTCTAATGGTGGGACGGGACTATTAGCGTGGTTAGGGCAAGTTATAGGCTGGGCTCAGGCCTTGGGCGGGACAAGGCGCAGGTGGGTGCTCCTCCACTCCCTCAGGGCGGTCTCCTGTTTCTCCCGGTTTACCTCCTCGGAGCGCATGAAGGCATCCATGAACTCCACGGGGTAATGGGCCTTTAGGTAGGCGACCCTCCAGGTGACAAGGGCCAAGGACAGGGCGTGGGACCTCAAGGCCGATACCGGGGCCTCTGCGCATAGCCTAAGCCACACGTTTGCGGCGTCCTTGGCGGCATAGCCGTTCCCCATGGCCCTGGCCAGGAACCCCGGCTGGATGACGGAGATCTCCCCTTCCCTCCCGGAGGCGAGGCTCCTAGCCATGATCTCGGCCTCCGGGGTCCTGGCCCTGGCGCAGCTCTCAATGATTGCGACCACCTGCTCCCTGAAGAGGATGAGCCCGCAGCTCTCGGACAATAGGGGATCAAGCTCAGGGTGAAGGAGGGAGCGCTCCCTCTTGCCCTGGCGGACAAGGAGGTACTCCTCGGTGAGGCCGCTGGCCCGGGATAGCGGCGGGTGCAGCCCGCAGAGGATGACCAGATCCTTGAAGGTCACCTCCCCGAAAGGCCGGAGGAGGTTCCCCACCCATGGGTTCTCCAGATAGGGAATGCCAGCGAAGTTGCCGCCGGAGAGAAGCGAAAGCGTCTGCGGGTCGTCCAGGGGAACCTTCGAAAGGTCCACCTGGCCCCCTCCCCTCGCTATAAGCCTCAGGATGCCGGAGAGAAGCGACAGGGGTTTCCTGGGGAAGACGTCGAAGCGAAGGAGCCCGTTCTCCTCCACCGCGTCGGCCCCGTACTGGACGGTTGTGCGGTAGCGGCGCTTGGACCAGGAGTTGTAGTCCAGAAAGAGCGGCACCGAGTCCCTTAGAAGCCTAGGGCTCGCTACCACGCTGTAGGGGTGGGAGCTGGCGGTTCTTGGGAGGTTTTCCAAGAAGAGCGCGAAGTCTATGATCTTCCTTATGACCGGGATGGACTCGGCGAAGGTCTTTATGAGGGATATCTCGTCGACAGCCATCTTGAGCGATATCCTCGCATGGGTGGGGTGCATGCCGCAGAGCTCGTCCAGGAGCGGGAGCGGCACCCCGAACACCTGCCCCACCTCCCTTAAAAGCGTCCTGCCTTTGAGCAGGTTTAGCCTCAGGCTGTGGGCCACGAAGTGGGATCCCCCGTAGGTGTCGGCTATGTAGTTGACCAGCTCGTCCGCGCTCTCCTGGGGCACCTCCACGTCTATGGTGGGGTAGTCCCTGGCCTCGGCGTTGTGGAAGAGCTCGAAGCTTAGCCCGAAGGCCACCGGGTCCAGCTCGGTTATCCCAAGGACCTTAGCGACCAAAGACGAGCAGGCCGAGCCCCTTCCAGGGCCCACCAGCACGCCCTGGGCCTTGGCGTGGCCGACGTAGTCGGACACCACCAGGAAGTAGGCGGATGCCCCGGACTCTATTATGTCGGAGGCCTCCTTGCGGAGCCTGGTCTGGTAGATGGCCCTGGTGTCCGGGTCAGTGCCGCCACCCGGCATCCCTTCGAGCATCCTCTCAAGGCCCTCCCGGCAGAGTTTCAAAAAGTGGTCGTCGGCCTTTACCCGGAAGTCGTCCTGCCCCTGGCCCTGGGGCCCCACGTCGGGCCTTGGGACCGCGAACTGCCTCCTCTCCGGGAAATCCACCTGGCACAGGGAGGCAATGGATAGGGCGTTCGTCATGGCCTCCCCGTGGTCCTGGAACTCCAGGCGCATCTCGGTGGGGCCCTTGAGGTAGAACTCCCCCTGGCCCGGACGCTCGTCCCCTTCCCCGAAGTCCAGGACCCTCCTGGTCCTTATGCACTGGAGCACCTCGTAGGCCCCGTGATCCTCCCGGTTTAGGTAGCGCGCCTCGGATGCCACCACCAGCGGGAGCCCCAGGCGCCCGCCCATGGCCCTGAGGTGGTCGTTCACCTTGGACTGCTCCGGAAGGCCGTTGCCTTGTAGTTCCAGGTAGAAGCGGCCGGGGAAGAGCTTGGCATAGGTCCTGGCCCTCTCCGAGGCGTCCGCCACCATGTCGGCCGCGAGGAGCCTCGCTATCTCCCCGGCGGAGCCCGAGGACAGGGCTATGAGCCCTTCCGAGAGCTCGCCCAGAAGGGCCAAATCAACCCTCGGCTGGTGGAAGAATCCCTCCATGTTGGCCCTGGCCGTGAGCCTTGTAAGGTTCCTGTAGCCTACCAGATCCTTCGCTAGCAGCACGAGGGTGCCCGGATCCTCCCCTGGGGCGTGGGTCCTCCTGTCCTTGGGGGCCACATAGGCCTCCACCCCCAGGATGGGGCGCACCCCGGCCCTCTCCGCCTCCCGGTAGAACTTCCAGATCCCGAACATCTGGCCCAGGTCCGTCAAGGCAACGGC
>JAITKK010000158.1 GCA_031278475.1 Deltaproteobacteria bacterium | reverse complement strand
AATTTAAGTTTCCCGGTTTCCGGACAAATGAAGTTGGGAGGAATGTCATAGGAACGCCAATCGTCCCTCCCGAGCGCAGCGATTTCCGATCGAACGGACCCGGGCGCGCATCTCGCTTTTCCTCCCCAATGGGAAAACAGCGTCCTGAGATAATATTTGCAATAAATTCTACTACTTTCTTACTCTACAATTTATCTTTCTCCCTGCCTTGGGCAGCCCGCGGCCCGCTTGGCCCATGGCCCCGAAGGGCGCAAAAAATTTGGAAAAAAGCTTGATTTGGGGCTAAAATGAGGGCAGGGATCAAGGTCCTGGGGCCCCGGTTAGGGCTTAGGCCTTGCCCTGCGCCAGGAAGCCTCCCGCCTTTCCGGCGCTTTTGGCCGCCTCTTGGGGCAAAAGCACCCTAGCTGCCGCGGCCCTTTGATGGTCTATTGGCGCAAAATTTAGATGAATGTGCCGCTTGTAATCATTTATAGTGATCAATTATGTCAAATTACCTTCCAATACCTCAGCCTTCCGCCAGCTCTCGAAAACCTCCTAGGTGGTAAAGCTCAAGGACATAGCCCAGAACAGCGGCAAGCAGGTCTTGTTGGTCCTCCTGGCCTTCCTGGTCATGACGGTCGCGAGTTCCTTTTACGTAAGCTCCGTCATGAAGAAGCAGATAGACCTTCACGGCCGCAGCGAGCTCCTGCTCTACGAGGCCTACATCGGGACCCTCATAATGGCCAACGAGGATGCCTTGAACCGCACCGCCTCGGCCATGTCCTGGGCCCTTAGGAGGGATGCGACCACCCCCGAGCTTTTGGAAAACGTCCGCGATCTCTCGAACACCTTCTCCGAGCAGGAGGACATCCGGAAGATGTTCAGGTCCATCTACGGGATCCTGGACGGGCAGTTCATAGACGTGCACGGGGTTATCACGGAGGAGCACCACAGGAGCGAGCCTTGGATGCTCCAGGCCTTCAACGCCACCGCGGGCATACAGCACACCGTGACCTACGTCGATCCGGGGACCAGGCAGGCGGTGGCCTCCCTGTCCACGTCGGTGAAGGACGCTTCCGGAAAAAAGCGGGGCGTGATGGTCATCGACTTCTGGCTGCAGCCGGTAGTCGACGCGGTCAGCCATTTCAAGGTCTCCGAGGCCGGCTTCGGCGTGCTCATGGACGGGAACTTCAAGGTGCTGACCTACCCGGATCACGGCTATGTGGGCAAAAGGATAGACGAGATACCCGGCTTCGAGGGGATATCCGCGCGGCTGGGCTCCCTTGGGGGCGACATCATAGCCGATCGCTACGACCTGGACGGCGAGGAGCACATCGGCTTCTTCGGGAGGCTCGAGAACGGCTGGTACGTGGGCATACTCGCCCCGCTCACCTTCTACTACGAGGAGGTGTCATCCCTCTTCCCGGTGATACTTGTCATAAGCCTCGCCCTTGCCGGGCTGCTCTGCGTGATGCTGGTAAGGCTGAGCCTCGCGAAGTCCCGCTCCGAGGAGGAAAACCGCCTCAAGACTTCCTTCCTCGCCAGGATGAGCCATGAGATCCGCACCCCGATGAATGCGATAATCGGCCTCTCCGAGCTTGCGGCGAGGGATTACGGCGGCAAGGAGGCCTTGAGCTACATAGGCGAGATAAAGAACGCCGGCGTGAATCTGCTGGGGATAATCAACGACATCCTGGACTTCTCCAAGGTTGAGTCCGGGAAGCTCGAGATAATCCCCGCGCCCTACCACCCGGCACGGCTGATAAGCGACGTCCTCGCCATGGCCAACACCAGGGTCAGGGACAAGCCGCTCATGATGGAGACCGACATAGCGGACGACATCCCCAGGAAGCTAAAGGGGGACGAACGCTGCATCCGGCAGGTGCTGATAAACCTCATAACCAACGCCATAAAGTACACGGCCGAGGGCTACGTGAAGCTTAAGGTGAGCTGCGAGCCGGCCGGGGACGACGTGATCAAGCTCTCGTTCGCGGTGGAGGACAGCGGCATAGGCATAAAGAAGGAGAACCTGGACAGGGTCTTCCACGAGTTCTTCCGTCCCAGCCAAAGGGTGAGCAACACCTACGTGGAGGGCACGGGACTCGGGCTTCCCATAGCCAAGACCTATTGCCTGCTCATGGGGGGGGACGTCACGGTGAAGAGCGACTACGGCCACGGCTCCACCTTCACGGCCACCATGCTCCAGGATGTACTGGACCCGGTCCCCATGGACCTTCTGGCCTACCAGGCCGAAAAGAGCATCCGGGAGGAGCAGGTGGTGCCCTTCACCGCCCCCTCCCTGGAGGTCCTGGTGGTGGACGACATAGAGACCAACCTGATGGTGGCGGGCGGGCTCCTGGCCCCCTACCGTTTCAAGGTGACGTCCTGCAAGAGCGGGGCAGAGGCATTAAGGCAGGCCTTGCTCAAGCGCTTCGGGCTCATGTTCATAGACCACATGATGCCCAAGATGGACGGGGTCGAGACGCTCAGAAGGCTCAGGGAGCCCACCGGCGGGCAGAAGGGGGTGCCGGCCATCGCCTTCACCGCCAACGCCATAGTGGGGACAAGGGAGATGCTGCTCTCCAAGGGGTTCGACGATTTCATATCCAAGCCGGTGGAATCCGATCAGCTCGCGAGCCTTCTCGAGAGGTGGGTGCCCCAGAACCTGCGAGAGGACCCGCGGAAGTACCCCTCCCAGCTGGCGGGCCCGGCTGCCGACGGGGGGATGCCCGCGGCACGGCTCCCTGGGATCGCGGGCGTGGACCAGACCATAGGCATCTACCGCAGCGGCGGCGACGCCAAGAAGTACCTTGCCCTCCTGAAGGTCTTCCTCATGGACGCCGCCTCGGCGATCGGGGAGCTCGAGAGGATCGCCTCAAGCCCGCCGCCCGATCTTGACGGGCTGAACGGCATCTTCCACGGCATCAAGTCCGCGGCCGGGAACATCGGTGCCGTCGCCTTCGCCGAGAAGGCGTTGCTAAACGAAAACAAGGCCAAGGCCGGCGACTCCGCTTACTTCACGCCCGGGCGGATCCGCTCCTTCAAGGCGGATCTAACGTCCTTGAGGGACGGGATCCGGGAGGGCCTCGACTCGGCCCCCAAGGACACCGACAAGGCAAGCCCGGAGGGGGCCCCCTTGGGTGGCGTGGAAGGGGGCGCTTCCGGCTTTTCCGAAAGGGAGCCCACGGCGGTCAGGGAACTCAAGGACGCCCTGGAACGCAAGGACGTGGGTCTCGCGGACAGGCTCCTGGAGGAGCTGGAGGGCAACAGCCCCTCCGAGAAGCGCAGGTTCTACCAGGAGGTCTCGGACCTTGTCCTTGTGTCGGATTTCCAGGGCGCAATCAACATAATCAACAAACTGAGCGAAGACAAACACTATGGAACCACAAATATCTGACCTGACGGTCATGGTGGTGGACGACTCCGTCACCAACCTCAAGGTGGCCAAGAACGTGCTTTCGGACATGGTCCCGGTCTTCACGGTGCCGTCTGCCACCAAGATGTTCCAGCTTCTGGAAGGCATTGAGCCTGCCCTCATACTTCTCGACATAAAGATGCCGGAGATGAGCGGGCTGGAAGCCATAAGGAGGCTCAAGGACGACCCCAAGTACAGGGACATCCCGGTGATATTCCTCACCTCCAACAAGGATGCCGCGTCAGAGCTGGAGGGCCTGAACCTTGGGGCGGTGGACTACATCACCAAACCCTTCGAGCCCCTGCTCCTGAAAAAGCGGGTTGAGATCCACCTCATGCTGCACGCCCAGAAGGAGACGCTGGAGCGGCAGAAGGAGACCCTGGAAGGCCAGAAGAAGGCCCTGGAGAAGCAGAAGTCCAAGCTCAGGGAGTTCAACCAGAACCTATGGCGCATGGTGGAAGAGGAGACCGAGAGGGTCGGAAGGCTCCAAAGGACGGTCCTCAAGACCGTGGTGGAACTTGTGGAAAGCCGGGACGACACTACCGGCGGCCACATAACAAGGACCATGAAGTGGCTGCAGTTCCTGCTTGACGGCATGGAGGAGACGGGCGTCTACTCCGAGGACCTACGCAACTGGAACAAGGACATAATCATCCAGTCCTCCGCCCTGCACGACGTGGGGAAGGTATCAATAGACGACGCTATCCTGAAAAAGCCAGCCAAGCTCACCAAGGAAGAGTTCGAGGCTATGAAGCTGCACGTGGACCACGGCGTCAATATAATCGACAAGATATCGAAAAGCCTCCCAGGGGCCGATGCCACACTCCTGAAGCACGCAAGGATACTCGCCCACTCCCACCACGAGAAATGGGACGGCACCGGCTACCCGAGGCAGCTAAAGGGCAAGGAAATCCCCCTGCAGGGAAGGCTCATGGCCATATCCGATGTCTTCGACGCCCTCATCTCCAAGAGGCCCTACAAGGAGCCCTTCACCCCGGAGGAGGCGGTGAAAATCATCATCGATGGGTCAGGCACCCACTTCGACCCCGCCCTGGTGGAGGTGTTCAAGTCGGTGAAGGACAAGTTCCTCAAATACGGCAGCGAGGATATCGTGCTGAACACGGAAGAAGGCCTGGAAATCATGGATGCCCTGCAAACCCAAGAAGCGAAGGAAGAGGAAAAGCTATTGGAATTGCTCGCCGATAACGATGAGGCCCCGGGGCAGAAATCCTGAAAGCATTCGGGCTGCGCCCATTGAGACTTTCCGGGATACTTTCCGGGGGACTTTTTGATGGTTATGTGGTTTTAGCGCTTATTGCTGAAAGATTGCGGCAAAAGGCAATCCTCAAACAATGGGTTTGCCGTACATTTGATTGTGCGATAATGCCTTAGGGGAAGAGCTTGCTTTTGCGCCAAGGCAGGATGTCCATGATCATGGGCATCAATGGGAGTGCCGGATTGGCCAAGGCCTGAAAATAGCTACTAATTCCACTATAAAATATGTGATAAATCATGGCATCAAATCAAGCGTGCAAATCATGGCAGCTCGCAAACGCAAACCAGAAGCCGATTTCTTATCAAATTCCGTGACAAAAAAAGCCCGATTCCTCCGTATGAGCCCATTTAACAAATCGCAACGGCACAACACAAGCCTTTCGGCTTGGGAGAGGCCGAAGTGAAAACACAGCGCCTCGAGCATTTGAAGCTAAGCTATGAAGATTAATCTACGAAGATTTATCTACGAAGATCTGGTGCGCTCTATATGCCAAAAATAGAGCGGATTTTAGGATATTAGTGATTATAAAGAGGGAGCAAAAGCCGAAACGGACAAACAACTCCCCCAGACCAAAATATCCCCCGGATAAAGGGATCGATTGTTGGATCTTTTGGGATATCGCGATGGTTTTCCAAGGGAAGAACACAGATAATGGAGCCAACTGAGAGACTCGAACTCTCGACCTGCTGATTACGAATCAGCTGCTCTACCAACTGAGCTAAGTTGGCAATGACTCATGTGCCTGACGCAAAGACCGTGCAGGCCCTGCGTGCCAGAAGCCCGGGAACAGGCGGGTTGCCCAGAAAGCCGCGGACACGCTCTGGGGCGGGGTTTGGGGCCCCTGCCAGAGGGATAAAGGTACCACAAAGCGGACTCCATCGCAAGCCCCTTTAACGGGGCCAGGGCGAAAGGGCCTCTTAGGCTTTGCCCTGGGGGCTTGTGTCACTGGCATAACCCATTAGAGCGGCATGTCTGCGATGGCGGCTTTTACCCAAAGCCCGGGTTGTCCTAGAAACAGTGTTTTTCACCAGTGGTTGTTTCCAATCGCCTTAAGGTGTTTTTCCCATCATGCCGTTTTGTCGTTTGTTAAATATTGGACAATGCAATCGTCGTTAAAAGACAAGCCTTTTAGCCAATGCATTCAATGATACCTTGACCTTCTTCCTGTACTTGGAAATTACGGTTATGGGCTATTTTTAGCATGTTTGATAATCGGAAAAACCATGCAGCGGCAAGTGCCTCTTTGAGGCAACTATTCATATGCATTTTAGGATACTCCTATCATATGCATTTTAGGGATACCCCTATCATCCGCACTAACTTGAAACATA
>JAITKK010000096.1 GCA_031278475.1 Deltaproteobacteria bacterium | reverse complement strand
CAGATAATGCACGTCTACCTGAACCTCATCTACAACTCCTCCCAGGCCATGAGCCCAAACGGGGGCGGCAAGATCTACATCAAGATATTCCGCCACAAGGAAAACGAGGCGCTATTCGTTGCCTGTTCCCTGACAGACACCGGGCCGGGCATCCCCAAGGATCTCCTTCCCTCGGTATTCAACCCCTTCTTCACCACCAAGACCCAGGGCACTGGGCTTGGGCTATCCATTGTGCAAAAGATTGTGACCCGCTACAACGGAACCATATCCGTCACCAACCACCCGCCCGACATCCCCAACAGCGGCGCCTCCTTTACCTTCATGTTCCCCGTCTCCACGGTCTCGGGGGCTGTTGTCTTCTGAGATACCCGTCTTTCTTCTCCTTTGTTCTTCCTGAAGCCCCATCCCTTCTTTTGATGTCCGTCATAAAATAATGGAAGGAACCCTTCCACAAGCACATTTTTGCGATCAATCGATCGCTAAATTTATGGCATATCCGGACGACCTGGAAGCCGCCTCTTCCTTCGGTTCATTTCGATTCCCTTTGACCCTCTTTGGATTGCCAATTGATTCACCTTTGATTTTCAGGCATCCTTCAGGATTTCTTTGCAGGGTGTACACACAGGGCCTTTGAATTCCCTTCTGCTTGTCTTTTAATTCACTTAACATTATCCAAAACATCGTTAAAGTTATAGCTTCAGCGATTGTCCAAAAACGACTTTGGGATTTGTCCCAATATTTTCAAAAACATGTCTTTTTTGTACTTGCTTTTCCGTACTTGCCTTACCTGCTTGTTTTTCCGTACTCACGTTACCACACAATCCTTTGGCTAAATATGTTTCCGTAATAGCCTTTCGCTACTCGCTTTCCCTACTTGTTTATCCTTACTTGCGTTTCCGTACTGGCTTTTCGCTATTTGCTTTTCCGTACTTCCTTTTCCGTACTGGCTTTCCGCTGGTTGCTTTTCCGTACTGGCTAACCACAAGCATTGTACATTATATTTTTTATCATACCAGATTTCGTCTTTTTCCTTGGCACTTGGATGCCTTGAAAGGCCAAGCCATTTGCAAGGCAAGGCTTTGTGCCATGTAAATTATGACAATTTTGCTTTGATTGCCTCATTCCATTCGCCGCTCCCGCATTTGCAGGTCACGGGCTTTTTGGCAATTCACTTTTCTAAGGTATGTTGTTGACATTGCACCTATGCTTTTGCACCTTTTGCACAGTTGCTTTTGGAAGAGGCACAGCTTGGAATTATTTCCGGATTTTTTTTGGATCCCCCTCAAACCCTTTTGGCATCTGGCTTTCTCCGTCCAATTGTGAAAAACATTCCGGTTTTCCGCAATTTTTTCGCTAATTCCATTGCCAATTCGTAAAATTAGGCGTATAGTGGATGCAGGGTAATGGACTTTGTTGATTGTCTTTGGATCTTCGCATGCAATCCTTTGTTTTCACAGTGTTTTGACCCGACCTATGCTTTGCCGGATCCCATTTTCCCTGATTTCACGATTAAACGTACCGATTCGCCCTCTTTAAGGGTTGGCGGTCGCGCCACCTTGGCCGGCGCTTGGCCCTTCCGCGTTCTGGCTGGCATTGCCCATAACCCCAGGGCTTTGGGTATTGGCCGAAAATATCCCCCCTTTTCCCTTGCACCGTTTTCAAAGGCTGCGACTTGGTCTCCCGCCTATTTCGGCGGGTTCGGGGCTTAAGCCACCCTTCCATTGCCAAGGGCCCCAACCCCGGGGCCCCGGCACCACGGATCGAAGTGACTATGGAGTCCATCCTGGCAAAATGCGCCTGCGCGGCGCTCATCATCCTCTCGCAGCTCTACGGCTATTACTTCATAGTCGCGAGGGTGAGGCCGGAACCGCTTCGGAAGGCCATAAAGGCCATCTACGTCATCTTCAACATCCTGGGTTTTTCGGGCTTCTTCCTGCTCCACGTGATGGGCCTGGGCGCCCCTGACGGCTTCATCTTCGACTACCTCGTGCTCGCGGGCATAGTGTGGCAGAGCGCCCACCTGTTGTGGTTGCTGCCCGCGCTCGCGTTGCGGCTTATCGTGTTCCTCTTCTCCCTGGTGTTCTCCCGCAGGGAGCCCAAGGGGCTTCCCAAGCTCTTCAGGGCCGAGAGGACCTACCCCTCTCTGTGGAACCCGGCCGGGCCCCTGCTCATACTGTTTTTGGCCCTGGGCCTCTATTCCTACCTGGAGGAGCTTAAAGGCCCTGAGGTGAGCCATCTCACCCTGGAGTTCCCGGGGCTTCCGCCCGAGCTGGAGGGCTTCAGGATCGTGGCCGTCGCGGATCTCCATTACGGCCGGGGCATGGGGCTTGCGAACTTCGATACCCTGATGGCGAGGATTGCGGCGGAGGCCCCCTCCATGGTGGCCTTCCTGGGCGACATGACCGACTGCGGGCCCGTTGACGCGGACAACCTCAAGGAGCCGCTCCTCAAGCTCCGCAACACCCCTTTCGGGGTCTACGCGGTCCTGGGCGACCGGGACCGGGAGGCCAACCCGGACGGGAACCTCGTGAGGATGCTCTCCTCGGCCGGGGTGACGACGCTTGAGAACAGGCGCCATCTTGTCCACGGGGCCCCCGTCACCCTGGTGGGCTTCGAGGATGAGTCCGACCCGGACGACGACCCCTGGCCCTTGGACTTCCTGGGCCGCGACCCGGCCTTCCCCTTCACCCTCCTTACCGGCCCCATACCTCCCGTGGACAACTTCACCCTGGTGCTTAGCCACCAGCCAGGCCCCATCCACGAGAGCCCCGGCCGGCAGGCCGACCTCCTGCTCGCGGGCCACACCAGGGGCGGTCAGTTCCAGCTGCCCTGGAGGAAGGACTGGAACCTCGCGGCGCCCTTCAGGACCTACAGCTCGGGCCTCTATGAATCGCGGGAAGCCAAGATCCTCGTAACGAGGGGCGTGTCGGACTCCTTTTTTCACCTCCGCTTCTTCGCCTGGCCCGAGATAAACGTTATCACCCTCAAGGGCCTCGGGCCGCCCCGGCCTGGGCCCGGTGACTCCTTCGGCGGCCAGCCTGGCGCCGAGCCCGAGGCGGACGCGCCGCCTGACGGCTCCCAGGGCCCCCCCGACGCCCCCGCCAACTGAGCCCCCCACCCACAAGCCGCCCCCAATAAAACCAAAAAGCGAACCCATTGGCCCGCCAGGGCATGGCCTTTACTTGGACTTTACTTGTCCATTACCTGGCCATGACATGGCCATTACTTGGCCATGACCTGTCAGCCCCTGCCATGCCTGCGGCCAGGGGCCGCTTTTGGGGCCGCCGAAAGAAGGCGGTGCGCCAAAGGTGAAAATGCCATATAATTACGCTTGCCCATAACCATTGGCCATCAATCCCTCATCGTTTTCCGGCATACCTGTCTTGGCGTACTTGTCTCAAGTTGTGGCCAAAAATTAAATCCGCATGCCTTATGCGGTGGCTAGCACTAATTTCCCAACATAAACGACAATCCCACACGTTTACGCGGGCCCTCAGGCGCATGCGCCCGCAGCCCCGGGGACCCAAGGCCCACGCCTTGGATCCCGGGGGCTGGACGCGACATGGCAGGAAAACCCGAAGGTCCCGCCAACACCAAATACCCAGGAGACAAACAATGACAACCACCTTCCTCAAGGCCGCGCTCGCCGTGGCCGTGGCACTCGGGCTCATGGCCACCTCCGCCATGGCCCAGGACAGCATCCAGCTCCCAGCCCCCGCGAAGACGGGCGGCAAGCCCCTGTTCGACGCCATGTCGGCAAGGAAGTCCGACAGGAACTTCAAGCCAGACGAACTCACCCCGGCCCAGCTCTCCGGGATACTGTGGTCGGCCTTCGGCATCACCCGGGACGACGGGAAGCGCACCATCCCCACCGCAAGGGGCCGCAACGAGCTCCAGGTCTACGCGGTCCTCAAGACGGGCGTCTACCTCTACGACGCCGAGAGCAACACCCTGAAGCTCGCGCTTGCCGGGGACTTCACCCAAGAGTACGCCAAGTCGCCGCTGACCCTTCTCTACGCCGCCCCCAACGAGGTCCTGGGCGGCCTCCACGCTGGCTCGGCCTACCAGTCGGTGGGCCTGTACTGCGCCTCCGAGGGGCTAGCGAACGTGGTCAAGGTCACGGGCGCGGACGAGCTCAAGGGCAAGCTTAAGCTCCCCAGCGGCTACGAGGTGCTGGTGGTCCAGTCCATAGGGCTTCCGGGCTAGGACCTTTGTGCGGGCATCGGCTTGTGCCCGCACCCACCCAATGAAAAAGCCGGGTCCCCCGGCTTTTTCATTGGGCCTTTGCGCCCGTTACGGTCGCCTCCCCCGCTTTCTTGCGCGTCAACATGAATTTGCCGACGTTTGCCGGCATTTGCCGACATTTGCCCACATTTCCCGCCGCATGGCCGCCCTTTGCCGGTATCCCGGATTGCCCCCGCTTGTTTCCCGCAACCCCATGCTTATCGCCAATCCCTTGGCATTTCCCCCGGTTTTCGCGTTTGCCCGAGCTTCCCTCAAGTCGCGCGAAGAGGTCCCCATAGGCGCAAGGCGGCCGTTCCCGCACGGCCGGATTGTCCGATATGGGTTCTTTGGGCGCTTTTGTGGCTGGATTGCCGTGTGGATGCCTAGATTCGGCGGAGGGGGCCCTATGCCGTTAGCGGCTGCCTTTGGGCGGGGCGCCTGTTCCGGAAGGCTTGGGAAGGCCTCGGGCATGGCAGGAAACACCCGCCCCGAGGCCCCCAATGGGCGCGGCCTTTCCCACGGGCCCCGCGAGCGGGGCGCATGGGAAAGGCCGCATTGCTGGTCGTTGGCTTGCTTCGTTGGCTTGCTTCGTTGGCTTGCTTCGTTGTAAGGGCGGCCACCGGGGCATGGCCCCGGGCCTTTTGCCAGGGGAACGCTATCTCGGTGACACTTGCCCGTACATGGCCCCACCCGCGGTCTCAGTAATCGTCGTCGTCGTCATCGTAGTATTCGTCGTCGTCGTCTTCGTCTTCGTCGTAATCATCGTCGTCGTCCGAGTAGTCGTCGTCAACGTCATCGTCGCCGTTTTCGTTCACGTAATTCTCGTACTCCTCGCGGGTCATGAGATCTTCCAACTCGTCAGGGTCCTGGACGAGCAGGCGGATGAGCCAGCCTTCCTCGTAGTTGTCCTCCAAGAGGACGTCCGGGGCGTCGTCTATGTCCTCGTTCACGGACAAAACCTCCCCCGACAGCGGCGAGACGAGGTTGAAAAGGGATTTCTTGTCCTCCAGGATGTTCCCGAAGACCTCGTCCTTGGAAAGCTCGGCCCCCTCCAGGGGGAACTTTATCCTGTCGAAGTTCTGGATGTTCCTCAGAGGCTCCTCGGTGATGCCGATCAGGGCGGTGTTCTCTTCCTCTATCCTGACCCAGATGTGGTCGGGTGTGAATCTAAGGCTCTGTTCTTCCACAAGTAACCTCCGCTTGCTGTGTTGGGAAGCCCCGTCCGCCACGGCACCGTGGCGGCCGGGGGGTTGCCCCCGTGGGCCGGGCCCCCCGGGGGGCGCCTGGGCCACACTGGCAAATTACATACATTATGCCAGGGGCATTTTCAAGGATTATTATCGCGGCTTGGCCGAACCCTTGTTTTTACCCATTCTTGGGAGGGCCCCCCCCTTTGGGGGCCGCTTTTCGGGGCCTTTTTGGCAGGCGTTGCCAGGGCCTTGGGCGGAAGTTTCGCGAAAGTCGCGGAATCGTTGTTTTCCGGGGCCGCCCTGGCCTCCAGGGCGGCCCGGGGATTGCCAAGGGGCCTGATTTCGCGTATTATTCCCCCCACGACCGTGCTATAGTGCGGAAATGGCCAAAACCCCCGAACCCCGGCCCACCAAGGCCGACATCCCCCTGGCCGGCGGGGCCCAAGGCAATCCCGCCGACGAAGCCGACAAGACCGTCAGGGCCGCCAATCCCATGCTGAAAGCCCTCTCCGACGTGAGGCAGGTCCTAGCCTACCTGACCATACTCCCGGTGTCCGGGAAGGGTCTTCTCACCGAGGAGGACTTCGGGAGGCTCCCGGCCTACTACCCGCTCGCGGGCCTGGCCCTGGGCCTGGGGCTCTTCCTCTGCGCCAAGCTCCTGATGCTTACCGCCGCCCCGGTGACGGTCATGGCCACCATCCTTGTCGCGCTCATGGTGGTCTTCACCAGGGGCTTCCACCTGGACGGGCTGGCGGACTCCATGGACGCGCTGCTCTCCCACCGAAGCAGGGAGGAGAAGCTGGCCATAATGAAGGACCCCCGCCAGGGCACCTTCGGGGTCCTTTCCATAGTCCTGGACGTGCTCTTGAGGGTGCAGCTGGTGTCGGCCGTCCTGACAAGGCCCGACTGGGCCACCGCCATAATCCTCTTCCCCGTCTGGGGGAGGCTCGCATCCTCCACGGTATCCGCCTTCTCCCGCTACGCGAGGCCAGGCGGCGGGCTTGCCCATGCCTCGGTGGAGCGTTCCGGCTTCCGGGAGTTCCTGATAGCCCTGGGGCTAACGCTTGCCCTCTCCCTCCTCTTCGGCTTCCCCCCCTTCCTTGCCGCCCTCTTCGCCTTCCTCCTCTCCGTGGGGCTGATACTTCTCTGGGACAAGACCATGGGCGGGGTGACGGGGGATCTCCTCGGGGCAAGCCTCGAGATAACCGAGACCCTGTGCCTCCTGCTGTACGTATTGGCCTTCTAGGGCCTTGCGGAAGGCCTTGGGGCCCAAAATAGCCTAACGCCTCGGGCCCAAGGGCCCGGAACAGGCCCCCAAGGGGGCGCCTCGCCCCCTTGGGGGCCCAGGGAACGCCATGCCAGCTGTCATAACGGTCGAAGAAAACACCCTCAAGGTGCCCCAAGAGCCCATAATCCCCTACATCGAGGGCGACGGGGTGGGCCCCGAGCTCTGGGCCGCGGTGCGCCCCGCGCTGGACCTTGCCGCAACAAGCACGGGAAGGAAAATCTCCTGGCTGGGGGTAAGGGCAGGGGAAGAGGCCTTCCGGGAGGGCGGGAACCACCTGCCCCTGGAAACCCTTGAGGCCTTAAGGTCCCACCGGGTCTCCATAAAGGGGCCGCTTTCCACCCCGGTGGGGGGCGGCATAAGGAGCCTGAACGTGGCCATAAGGCAGGCCCTGGACCTCTACGCCTGCGTGAGGCCCATATCCTGGGTCAAAGGCGTCCCCAGCCCGGTCAGGCACCCTGAGAGCATAAACATGATCCTCTTCCGGGAGAACACCGAGGATGTCTATGCCGGCATCGAGTGGGCCGCTGGCTCCAAGGAGGCCGGCGAGCTTTCCGCCTTCCTGCGGGATCGCCTTAACGTGACCCTTAGGCCGGGCTCGGCCGTGGGCGTCAAGCCAATGTCCGAGTTCTGCTCCAAGCGCCTGGTGCGCATGGCCATAAACTGGGCCCTCAGGGAGGGCCGCGACAGCGTCACCCTGGTCCACAAGGGCAACATCATGAAATACACCGAGGGGGCCTTCAGGACCTGGGGCTACGAGGTGGCCAAGGAGGAATTCGGCCCCCAGACGCTGACGGAGTCAGAGGGCCCCCCAGCCGCGGGGAAGATCGTCATAAAGGACAGGATAGCGGACAACATGTTCATGCAGACCCTCCTGCGCCCGGCGGAATACTCGGTGCTGGCCATGCCCAACCTTAACGGCGACTACCTCTCCGACGCCCTGGCCGCCCAGATAGGCGGCCTGGGCGTAGCCCCAGGCGCCAACATAGGGGACAACCTGGCGGTGTTCGAGGCCACCCACGGCACCGCCCCCAAATACGCCGGGAAGGATGTGGCCAACCCCACCTCGCTCATGCTATCCGGGGCCCTGATGCTGGACTACCTGGGCTGGGGGGACGCGGCCCGCCTTGTGAGGGACGCCCTTGCGAAGACCGTGCTCGACGGCATCATCACCCAGGACCTGGCCCGCCAGCTGCCAGGCGCCAAGGCCTCGGGCACCAAGGCCTTTGGCGAGGC
>JAITKK010000021.1 GCA_031278475.1 Deltaproteobacteria bacterium | reverse complement strand
GCCTCGGTTATGGGCCTGGAGCCGTCCACGCCTGCAGGGGCGAGGTCGGCCGCAAGCTCCAGGGCGTTCAGGAGCGACCTCGCGTCCCCGCCCGAGCTCTGGATGAGGAAGCCCCTGGCCCTCTCGTCTATGGACAGCCCCCGGCCGCCCAGGCCCCTTTCATCGTCCTCCAGCGCCAGGTCCACCAGGGCGGAGAGCTCCCCGAAAGTCAAGGGCTCCAGGACAAGCACCCTTGTCCTGGATATGAGCGCAGGTATTATCTCGAAGGAGGGGTTCTCGGTGGTTGCCCCTATGAGGGTTATGAGCCCGGACTCCACATGCGGCAGGAAGGCGTCCTGCTGGGCCTTGTTGAAGCGGTGGATCTCGTCCACGAACAGTACCGTCGCCCTGTTCCCTATCCTGCGGGAGGCCTTGGCCTGGGCCACCACCTCGCGGACGTCCTTTATCCCGGAAAGGACCGCCGAGAACTCCACGAAGTCGGCGTTCGCGTTCTTCGCGAGCAGCCTCGCGAGGCTGGTCTTCCCCACCCCGGGTGGCCCCCAGAGGATGAGGGACGCCACCTGCCTCCGTTCGTGGAGGAGCCGCAGGAGCTTCCCTTCGCCTATGAGGTGGGACTGGCCCGCGAACTCGGAAAGGGTCTTGGGCCTCAGCCTCTGCGCGAGGGGCTCGATGCCCAAGGGCGGTGCCGCCCCCTCAGGCATCTGGGCCTCCGTCGTCTTTTCCGGGATCATTTGCTGCGCCGCTTTCCATTGGGTGATCGCATGCCTTCGGGGCGCCGCCTGCCAAGGGCGGCCCGCAGGCCGCTCGCTGGCCATCTGGCCCCGTGAGCCTAAGGTAGAGGTCCTTGGTCTGGAATATCAGCTCCCGCAGGCCACCGTCGTTGTTTAGCACGATATTCGCGTGCCTCAGCTTTTCGGCCATGGGGAGCTGGTTCGCGAGTATCCTCTTGGCCTGCCTTTGGCTTAGCCCGGGGTTTCTGAAGAGGAGCCTTTTTACCTGGGTCCCCGGGGCCGCGAAGCAGAGGATGACCCTTGGGAAGAGGCTTTGGAGCCCCGCCTCGTAAAGCAGGGGCACGTCCATCACCGTGAGCGGCGCCTCCTTGCTTTTCCCGAGCTCCCCCAGCATGCGCTTCCAGGTGAAGGGATGGACGATGTCCTCCAGGGCGCGCCTTAGGCCCGGGTCCTTGAAAACCCTCTTGGCCATGAGGGCCCTGTCGAGCCTGCCGTCCTTTAAAAGCGCCTTGGGCCCGAAAAGGGCGAGGGTGCTGTCGAAGGTGTCGGTCCCGGGCTCGAGGGCCTCCCTCGCGAGCAGGTCGAAGTCGATGATTTTCGCCCCGAAACACTCCATGAGGGCCGCGACCGTGCTTTTCCCGGAGGCGATGCCCCCTGTCAGGGCCGCCTTGACCGAGCCCTTGCCGTCCTTTAGCAAACCCTCCGGGTCCTTCGCCCAGCCCGGGGGCGGGGGGTCCTCCGGCCTGCGGCCCAGCCGCAGGGTGCCCGGGCCTTTGTCCGCGGGGCTCAAAGGAGGCCACCCGCGAGCTCCCGGAAGACCTTCAGGAAGTCCAGGGGCCTGCCCAGGATGGCCTTGGCACCGGCGTCCCTTACCACCTCCCAGGGCCTGAAGCCCCAGGACACCCCTATGGGCACGAAGCCCGCGTTCCTGGCAAGCCGCATGTCCGTGTCGCTGTCCCCGAAATAGAAGATGGCCTGGGGATCCCTTTCAAGTATCCTGGCCAGCTCCAGGGCGCCCTTGGGGTCCGGCTTGTAGGGCCTTTCGGGGATGGCCCCGAAAACCGCCTTGAAGGTGCCCGGGAAGAGCCTTCCAACCATGGTCTCGGAGTTCCCCTGGTCCTTGTTGGACAAGACCCCCATGGGCCAGCCCTTGGACGCGAGCCTTCCCAACAGATCCGTTATCCCCGGGAAGGGCACGCTGTTGTCCAGCAGGTGTTTCGCGTAATCGGCCTGGAAGGCGGCCCTTAGCTCCGCCACCTTGGCCTCGTCCCGGGAGCCGGGCGGGAGGGCGGACTCGGTGAGGCGGGTGACGCCTTCCCCCACCATGGCCTTGAACTCGGAGAGGGTGTGGTGCGGGTAGCCCAAGGAGACCAGGGCCCTGTTGAAGCTGTGGGTGAGGTCCTCGATGGTGTCGACCAAGGTGCCGTCAAGATCGAAGATGGCCCCGTGCTTGCTACCCATGTCCGGGTTCCCTGAGTGCGGGGGCATAGGGGTTTCTCCTTTCGGTTAGCGGCAGAGCCTTCCGCAATCCCTTCCGTACATGGGAAAGCGTAGCAGAAAAGCCTCGGGAAATGAAGCGCCGGGCAAAAAGCCCCGCTTCCCTGGCCGCCTGCGGCTGCCCCAGGGCTTTTTCCGGGAAAAATTTGCCTGGCCCCTGGGCCCCCGTAAGCCCCGGGAAGGCACCCGTAAGCCCCGGGAAGGCCATCCGAAGCCCCCAAGGGGCCCGTGGGTACCCTGCGGCAAGGTCCCGGGGTTGGCCCTTCGGCTTGGCTCCTTTTCCCCTTGCGGTGCGCCCTGGGCAACACTGGAGGCTATTCCCCGCGGCGGGCTAGCCGAAGCTTGAGACGCTTGGGAGGGAAAATGGCCCGCGTCTTGCAACTATGCCCTCGGGCAATAGGCCCGCGGCCCCCCTTGGGGGCGGCGGCGCCTCGCGGGGGGGACCCCCGTTACCAAAAACAGGGAGGCCCGGGGCGTTCCCCCGGGCAGCCACAAGGAGAAAGGCCATGCGGGAGAACGGGATTGGGAAGGAAGCCGGGGGGTTCAATGGGGCCCCGCCCGGGGTCGCGTTTGCGGCCGAAAACGAGAGCCCCAGCCCTGTGATGGAGGGCGAAAGGCTCTTCAACGAGGGCGACCTCGCGGGCGCCCAGGCGCTCTTCAAGCGGGCCCTGGAGGAGTGCCCCGGGAACTTCCAGGCCCTGAACAACCTCGCGGTCATCGCCATCACCCAGGGCGAGAACCAGCTGGCCATGGGCTACCTCAGATCGGCAATCGAGCTCAAGCCCGAGTTCCTGGAGGGCCGCTTCAACCTGGCCGAGCTCTACGGCCTTGAGGGCAAGTGGGGGAGGGCCGCGAAGGAGCTCCAGGCGATACTGGCCTTCAAGCCCGACGACCTTCCGACGCTTAAAAGGCTCGCCCAGGCCTACATAAAGACAGGCGAGCTGGAGAAGGCCAAGAAGCTCCTGGACGGCTCGGGCAACCTCGGCGCCATGAAGGCATTCATAGACTCGCTGTGGCTGGGCATAAAGTTCTACTCCATGGCGGAGGGCCTCTCCGACAGGGACCGCCTGGAAAAGCTCATGCTCGCCGTCCTCAGGCTCATAGACGGCCAGGACGGGAGGAGCCTGCGCTACCGCCTGGTCGCGACCGACCCCGACAACGGCCGCGAGGTGGAGCTTGAGAGCCTCTCCGAGCATTTCTACTACCAGGAGGCCTCGGAGCTGGGCGAGAGCCAGACGGCCCTCGCGGCCGAGGGGGACGGCCTTATCCTCACAATCGGCGACCACGACGACTGGAAGCTCTTCCAAAAGGCCCTGAAGGCCGAGATGCAGGCCGAGGGCGGCTGCCTCGGCGACTACACCCAGACCAGGAAGGTCTTCAAGAACCTCCCCGAGCTCCGCAAGTACGACCTCAACCTGACCCTCAAGTATTTCCAGGCGAACGTCGGCCCCTGCGACTGCCACGTCCTTAGGGCCGTGCTTGTCTGAACCATGGGCTGCTGCCTTTATGAGGCGGATTAAGGCCCGGCAGGGATTGAGGCCCGGCAGGCGCCGATTTCCCGCGATTTACCATAACGATACCTGAATTGCGGGTTCGCGACCAGGCACAGGGACCCGCAACCAGGCATAAGGATTCCCATGGCATTCAACCCTAACCAGCTACTCAACAACCCCGCCAACCTCCTGGCCCTGAGGGGGGCGAAGCCCCCCGACCACGGGGCGCCGGACCCCGACGGCGGGCACAAGCCTTTCGGGAAGGCCGAGACACCCGAGCCCGAGCCATTCGACAGGGGGCTCTACCTTGACGCCTACAGCAGGCTGGGGCTTCTCCGCATCGCGAACGTCGCGGACCTTGGCTGCGGGCAGGGCAACTTCACCTCCGTTATGAGCGCGAAGAGGCAGAAGAACGAGGTATACATCGGCGTCGACAGCTCGCACGCGAGGATACAGATCGCGAGGAAGGCCTACCCCGGCTGGCGTTTCGTCTACGGCGATTTCACGGACCCCAAGGTCAGGGAGGAATACGAGCGTTTCGAGGCCTACCTGCTCCTGGACGTCCTGGACGCCATGGAGGACGATCTGGGCTTCCTCGAGCGCATAACCCCCGGCAAACACCTGGTCTTCAACGTGAGGAAGAACATGAGGGAAGGGGCCGTAAGGTGCTTCGAGGACCACTTCGCGGTAAGGACCCGTTACTCCGCCCTGTTGTCCATAAAGTCCATGGGCAGTTTCAGGGGTGGTTCAGACGGCGGCTGCGGCATGGTCGTGGCCTCCCGCTGGTGAGAACGATGACCCTGAGCCCCAAGAAGGCCAGCCAGGCCCGGAGGATAAACGAGCTCAAGGCCGAGCTGGGTTGCGAGATCCTCTCCCACCACTACATGCGCGGGGAAGTGAAGGATCTCTCGGACTTCGTGGGCGGCACGAGGGCCATCCTCCAAAGGGCCCTGTGCTCGGACGCGAGGGCCCTGGTCGTGTGCGGGGTGGGTTTCCTGGTAGGCCTGGTCAGGGCCCAAAGGCCCGACATCCCCGTCCTGGTCCCAAGGGAGGACGCCGCCTGCCCGCTCGCCAACAGGGGCGACAAGGAACTTATCGGGGCGGTCAGGGCGAGGATGCCTTGGGCAATCCTGGTGGCCGGCCCCAAGTGCCGGGAAGGGCTGTCCAGGCACTGTGATACAATCATGGCCCTGGATCCGGGCACGGGCGCCTTTATCCTCCCGGAGGGCATCGACCCCTCCCGGGCCCTGGTAATCCCCTCCCTTTTCACCTTGAAGGGGACCGTCCCGGAAAGGCTGAGGGATCTCGCGCCCGACTGCCAGGTCCACGCCCAGGTGGGCGCAAGCGAGATAATGGCCATGAGGATCCAAAACCCGGGGGCCGCGCTCGCATCCAACTCTTTGTGCTCGGAGGAGGTGAAGGCCCTCTCCGACTTCAGCGGGGACAGCGACTCGCTCGCCCGCTTCGCGGAACTTAGCCCCGCCCCCCGCATCATCCTCATAGCCGAGTGCGGCCTGGCGGAGGGCCTGTCCCGAAGGTTCCCGGAAAAGACCTTCATAGAGCCCATCACCGAGATCTTCTGCCCCAACATGAAGCTCACCAACATCAAGGACATATTGGCCGTCCTGGAGGCCCATGCCGTGGCACCGCTTCCCTATGGGGCCCAGGCCGGGCTCGCAAGGAGCGAGGCGCATGATATATTTGGATAACGCCGCGACCTCCTGGCCCAAGCCTCCCGAGGTGCTGGACGCCGTGGCCAAGGCCCTGGCAGCGCCCGCCTCCCCCGGAAGGAGCGGCCATCGCCCGGCCCACGAGGCGTCCAAGCTCATCCACAAGGCGAGAAGAAGGATCCAGGGGCTTTTCGGGCTCCCCAGCCCGGAAAGGGTGTCCTTCGCCGCAAACGTCACCTGGGCCATCAACGAGGCTATCGAGGGTTTCGGGCTAAAAGAGGGCGATCTTGTGATAAGCAGTGCCCTGGAGCACAACTCCACGGCAAGGCCCTTAAGCCGCCTGAGGGCTCAAAAGGGCATAGTCTGGAAGATTGTCCCGCCCAGGGGCGACGGGCTTTTGCATGCGGGGGATTTCAAGGACGCCATGGGCCCCAAGCTCAGGCTCATAGTCATAAACCACGCCTCCAACGTGACCGGCGCCCTTGCCCCCGTGAAGGAGATCAGGGCCCAGGCGGGGGATGTCCCCATGCTCCTGGACGCGGCCCAGACGGCGGGCGCCGTCCCCATGGAAGACATAGGCCAGATCTGCGACATAGTCTGCTTCACGGGCCACAAGGGCTTGCTGGGACCCACCGGGACCGGCGGGCTCTGGGTAAGGGAGGGGATCGAGCTTAGGCCCCTTGCCGTCGGCGGCTCGGGCTCCAAGTCCGAAAGCCTCACCCACCCTGACTTCATGCCGGACCGCCTCGAGGCGGGCACCCTCAACACCCACGGGCTGGCCGGGCTGGCAGCGGGGATCGACTATATCCTCCAAAGGGGGGTCCAAGACATCCGCGCCCATGAGTCGGGGCTCACAAGGCTCTTCCTCGAAAGGCTTTCCGGGATCCCGGGACTCAGGGTCCTGGGCCCCCAGCTTGGGGAAGTCAGGCGGGTGGCCACCGTGTCGGTGACCCTGGACGGTTGGTCGTCATCGGATATCGCGAGGGAGCTTGAGGCGACCGGCGGCATAATGATCCGCTCGGGCCTCCACTGCGCGCCCTTGGCCCACGAGGCCATGGGCACCTTCCCGGGAGGGGCGGCCAGGTTCTCCTTCGGGCCCTTCAGCCAGGAGTCCGACATCGTGGCGGCCGCGGACGCCCTGAAGGGGCTCTCCTCCAGGAAGCGCCCCGGTACCCAAGGGGCCAATGCGCAAGGGCGGGCATGAGCGAGACCCAACCCTCCGAAATCATCCTGGTCTTCGCCTCCAACACGAGGATCCTCCTGGCCGAGGAGCTCCTGGAAGAGGGGGATCTGCCCTACGAGCTCATCCCCGTCCCCAAGGAGGTGAACCCCAACTGCGGGCTCGCCCTGAGCTTCTCCGAGTCGGACGAGGGGCTGATAATGCCGGCCCTTCACCATGCGGACCTCTGGCCCGAGCAGGCCTACCTTAGGAAGGGCGAACAATTCTCCGAACTATCGCTGGAAAGGCCCAAGGGCTAAGGGCCAAGGGCCAGTGACCAAGGGTTAGTGACCAAGGGCTAGTGACCAAGGGTTAGTGACCAAGGGCCAATGGCCAAGTAAGCCCCGAAAGCAAGGCAATACCCAGGCCCCGGGCCCCGCATGGATATGCGGGGCCCGGGGCTTTTTCCGTCCAAGGCTATTCCCACCCCCAAAGCCATCCCTGTATCGAGACATATCGCGACATATCCCGACATATCCCGACTTATCCCGACTTATCCCAACATATCCCGACTTAATCCCGCAAGGCCGGGAATCCCCAAAACCTCAGCCCTCCCAGGGATCCCTAGGTGGGAGCCCGGCATTTTCCCTCTGCAGCTCGGATATCGCGCACCAGTCCCTGTCCTTCCAGCCAAGGGACAGGCCCTTGTCGAAGCGTTCCTTCAAAAGCCCGGCCAGCGGCATGGGCGTCTTGGAGGACTCGGCCTCGCTCGCCACAAGCCCCACGTCCTTGGCCCCAAGGGCCATGGAGAAGCCCGCGTCCCCGAATTTGCCCTTGAGGATGAGCCCCCCGTAGGTCTTGACCGCCGGTGCGTCGAAGAGGGTGCCGGATACCAGCCCGAAGAAGGCCTCCGGGTCCACCCCGCCCTTCTCCACAAGGCAGAAGGCCTCCGATAGCGTCTCTATCATGGAGGCTATCATGAGGTTGAAGCCAAGCTTCACCAGCAGGGCTGATTTGGGGTCCTCCCCGAAGTCGAAGGGCTCGCCCAAGGGCGCGAGGTAGGGTGCGGCAACTTCCTTCGCGGCCTTTGGGCCCGAGAGAAGCAGCCTGAGCTTTCCTGCCTTGGCGGCCTCGGGGCGGCCCATGACCGGGGAGCTTAGGGATTTCGCCCCAACACTTTCAAGAAGCCAGGAGGTTCGAAGAATCGCAGCCGGGCTCACCGTGCTGAAGGAGACGTGGGTGGCCCCCCTGGAAAGGAGCTTCGCGGTCCTTTCGTTCAGGACCCCCTCAAGCGCCGGGTCGTCCGAGAGCATGGTGAATACCAGCCCCGCCCCGGAAAGGGCTTCCTCGAGGCTATCGATCACCTGGGCGCCTTGCGCCCCAAGTTCCCGGGCCCTCCCGGCCGTCCGGTTGTGGACGCCCAGGGGAAGGCCTGCCCCCAGCATGCGCCCGGCCATGCGTGACCCCATGCGCCCCAGTCCTATGAACACTGCCTTCATTTGTGTCACCTCCGTAATTCAGGCATGGCTATCCCAAGGCCGGCGGGGATCCCCCGGCTGATAACGCCCCAAACCTTCCCGCAGGATGCGGGTCCCTTGCCCATGCAGCCTATGGCAAGACCATTGTAACCCATGGCAAGGGCATGGTAAGCCCATGGCGGTCCCATGGGCTACCTTGGGAAGAAGCGTGCCTTGGACGTGGCCGCGCCTGGCTAGCGGGCTAAACGGGGCTGGGCGGCCGCCGGAAGGGCGGCATGGGCGTTGGCTGCGGGTAGGGGGGCGGCGGCGGGAAGGGGAGCGGCAAGGGCATGGGAAGGGGCATGGGAGGGAACCCTTCGCTATAGTCGCAAAGGCCGCAAAGGAGCCGCTGTTGGGAATGGGATAAGACGCTGTGGTCCATGATGTCCTCCTTGCCTGTGTAGGCAAATGCGTGGGGTTGACGTAGAGCGGGCGTGGAGCGAGGGCTGAGTTCGAACGAGAAACGCAAAAAAACCACTAAATTGCGGGGAATTGTGAGTGAATGTTTTAGAGTGGGAATTGTTTGAGGTGCAATGTTTTAGAGTGGGGGTTGTCTGTGGGGCAATGTTTTAGAGTGGGGGTTGTCTGTGGGGTAATGTTTTAGAGTTAGGTTTTTCTGTGGGTTAATTCAATGGTAGTGGATATCTTTTATGCTTTTTATG
>JAITKK010000203.1 GCA_031278475.1 Deltaproteobacteria bacterium | reverse complement strand
CCCCCTCACGGCCCGCAGCGATGGTACCGAGGCCTTTTGCCTTCCGCCGTTTCCCCGGAGGTGACTTATGAGGAGCTGGCAAGCGAATGTTTTAATCATCTGGGGCTCCGTGCTATTCGGCCTCGGCTTCGTCCTCACCCGGTTCGGCTTGGAAGGGGCGCCACCGGCCAAGTTCGTGCTCCTGCGCTTCGCGCTGGCGTTCGTTGTGGCCGTTGCCGTCTTCAACCGGAGGCTCCTAGGGATCCCTTGGGCGACCGTCCGGGACGGGCTCCTTCTCGGGGCGCTGCTTGGCCTTGGGACCCTTCTTCAGGCCTACGCCATAAGGTTCACCTCCATTTCCAGGGCGGCCTTCATAAGCATCCTCACGGTGCTCTTCATCCCCATCCTGGGTTTCGCGATATTCAGGGAAAAACCCGGCTTCTTCAAGGTGGCGGGCATGGTGCTTGCCGCGAACGGCCTCTACTTCCTCTTGGATCCCAATTTCATGGGCATGGAGGCCGGTGACGTCTTCGCCTTCTGCTCGGTCCCGGTGTTCTCCCTGTACTTCATCATGGCCCACAGGTTCGCGGACCGCTACCAAGGCCCCTACCCCACCTCGAGGCTTCTCGCCCTGCAGTTTTTGGGGGCGATGCCGGTAGCCCTTGTGGCCGCCCTTTTCCTTGAGTGGGGGATCCTCCCCCCGCTCGACCCGGCCCTAGGGATGGCCATAAAGCCCGGCCTGCGGCCAATCCTGGGCCTCGTCTTCTGCTCCGTCCTGGTGTCCCTCTGCCTTGCCCTGATACTCGCCGCCTGCCAAAGGCACACCACCGGGTTCGCGGCCGCCCTCTGCTTCCAGGTTGAACCGGTGGTCGCGACCCTTGGGGCCGCCATAATCCTGGGAGAGCCCGTTGGGATCAAAACCTGCATAGGGGGTTTTCTCATAATAGCCGGGCTGGCCGGGGGGGAGCTCTTCCAAGGGGAAGGCGAGGCCTTTGAGGCCGGGGCCGAAAAGGCCGCAAGGGGGTCCCTCATTACGGCCGGGCCCATGGCCGACCCCGATGGCCACGGCCCGGTGCCCGGGCCTAAGGCAAGGCCCGGCGGGGCCCACACCTAGGGCCGGGCGGGAAGATTAAAGCCCCCCCAAACGAAGCCCCGGCCTTCCGGGAAGCTTCCGGGATCCTTCCGGCTTTGTAAAAATCCGCCCCGCATGCTATAAGTGTTTGGCGAATGGCTTATTTGGTGACCTGGGGCCTTAGGGCCCCCACCCACGGGGGTATGGGCGCATGCCGGACGCCTTCCGGAAGAGTCACGACGCCGCGGCCCAGGGCCCTGACTGGGAACAGCCGGCCAAAGGCTACAGGTTCTCAAGGGACTCGGTTCTCCTCGCGGGCTTCTGCCCGAGTGACGCCGATGGCCCGGTAGCGGACCTTGGGGCTGGCTGCGGCGTGGTGGGGCTCGAGGCATTGGCCAAGGGGAGGCTAAAGGGGGCGACTGCCCTCTTCCTGGTGGAGCGGGACCAAGCCCTTGTCCCCTACCTTGAGCGAAACGCCCTCCTCGCGGCCAGGCGCCTTCCGGGGGTACCCAGGATAATCCCCATGCTTGCCGACTGGGGGAAGCTCAGCCGCAAGGATTTCGGGGGATCCCTCTCCCATGTGTGCTGCAACCCACCCTACGTGCCGCAGGGAAAAGGCAGGCCCGCAAAAGGCCCGTCAGACGCCGCAAGGCGGGAGCTTCACGGCGGCCTTTCGTCGCTCCTTACGGCCGCGGCGTCCCTTCTTGCCCCTGGGGGGACCCTTTCTTTGTCCCTCCCATCCGCGAGGATGGCCGAGCTGGCGGCCCTCGCCTTGGACGGCGGCTGGGACATGGACCTCGTCTCCTACCCGGAGAGGCTCGGCTCCCCGCTGGCCCTGATACGGCTAGGCCGCCATCAGGGACCTTGAGGAAGGAATTTAGCAAGGAAGTCGGGAAGTCAGCAAGTAAGTCAGGAATCAAGGAAGGGTTAAAGGAAACAAGGAAAGGACAAACGACCGCGCATGCTGTTCTCAAGGGACATAGGCTCGCTTCTGTTGCTCATCCCGCCGCTCTTGCTGGCGCTCACCGTCCATGAGTTCTCCCACGCCTGCGTGGCCTGGCTCCTTGGCGACAACACGGCCAAGAACGAGGGCAGGCTATCCCTCAACCCCATCCGGCACCTCGACCCCATCGGCACCCTCATGATCCTGCTGAGCTTCCTCATAGGCTGGGCCAAGCCCGTGCCGGTGAACCCCGGGAACTTCAAGCACCCAAGGCTTGGAATGTCCTTGGTGGCGGCCGCGGGACCCGCCGCCAACCTGATACTTGTCTTCCTGACGGCCCTGGTATTCAACTTCGTGGTCACGGGCTCCCTCTTATGGGAACTACCGAGTTCGTTCCAAGAGCCCATCGCCAAGATGATCTATCTGTCCTTCCTGCTCAATATCGGGCTCTGCGTCTTCAACCTGCTCCCCATACCGCCCCTTGACGGCTTCAACGTCATATCCGGGATCCTTCCCAGGAGCGCCGTCCAGTTCATCTACCGTTACAGGATGGTCGGCATGTTGGTCCTGATCCTTCTCATCTTCCTGGGATTTGTCAGCAAGATCCTCATGCCCATAATCCTGTTCATGCAGGGCCACCTTCTGACGGGGAGGGTCGGCTTTTGAAGCCAAAGCGCAGGAACATAAACTTCAGCCTGGAATTCCCCGAGGGTGAGGGTTTCGACGGGCCCTTGGATCTGCTCCTTTTCCTCATCAAGCGCAACGAGGTGGACATCTACGACCTCCCTGTGAGCCTCATAACCTCCCAGTACCTCGAGTACCTGCGCTACATGCAAAGCTTCAACCTTGACATAGCCGGGGACTTCCTGGTGATGGCCGCGACCCTCGCCCAGATCAAGTCCAGGATGCTGCTCCCTGGCCCCAAGGAGGAGGGCGCCCTGCCGGGGGAGGATCCGAGGCTGGAGCTGGTAAGGCCGCTAATCGAGTACCAGAGGGTCCAAAAGGCGGCCGAGGCCCTGGGCTCCAGGTACATCCTGGACAGGGACGTCTTCACAAGGGGGGAATTCGACGACTTCCCGGACGACGGCGAGCCCGTCGGCGAGCCGCTTTTCCCTTCACAAAAATACTCCCTCTTCGAGCTGGTCGAGGCCTGGCGGGGCATCGCGGCCAAGCCCAAGGCCCAAGGCCAGGGACTTAGCTTCCGGCTGGAGACGGTGACCATCGCGGAGAGGCTCAGGCAGATCCGGGAGTCCCTTATATCCGGGAGGAGCCTCCACTTCACGGAGCTGAAGGGCCTCGTGGAGGGGCCCTTGGAAGCGTCGCTAAGCTTCCTCGCGATACTGGAGCTGGCCAGGACCGGTTTCCTGCGGCTGTGGCAGGACACGGAGGACGATCCGACGGGCCCCAGGCTCTTCCTGGCGGACCCCGGGGCGGACAGCCCGGAAAACCCGGACTACAAGTGAGAAAGGGCGGGGCGGGGGCCGATTGCCCTTTGGCCATGGATTATGACCCATGGATTATGGCCTATGGTATATGATTGCGGGAATCAGGGAGGCTGACCCATGCAGGCATTGAAGACGGTGGTGGAGGGGCTGCTATTCGCGAGCGACCAGCCCCTGTCCCCTGAGAGGCTGCTCACGGCCTTCATAGAGGAAGTCACCCAGGAAGAGATCAAGGCCGCGATTGTCGAGCTCCAGGCGGAGTACGAACGGGACCAGAGGGCATTCGAGCTCAGGGAGGTCGCCGGAGGCTACCAGTTCAGGACCCGCCCCCAGCTCGCCATCTACGCCCTGAGGCTAAGGAAGAAAGGCCCCACGAAGCTTTCAAGGCCTGCCCTGGAGACGCTCGCGGTCATAGCCTACCGCCAGCCCATCCTGAGGGCCGAGATAGAGAAGATCCGGGGCGTCGACGCGGGCGGGGTCATCCGCAGCCTCATGGAACGGGACCTCATCCGCATATCCTCCCGCAACGACAACCTGCCGGGGCGGCCCATGCTCTACTCCACCACCAAGAGGTTCCTTGAGACCTTCGACCTGCCGTCCATATCCGCCCTCCCGACAATCGAGGAGATGGAAAGGCTCATGCCTCCGCAGCAGCCCTCCCCTGCCAGGCTCTTCGAGTAGGGTCAAAGCTTCCAAAACCCATGACGCCAGGATCCCCCGGCGAGGCTGTCGGCGTGGCTGCCGGAGTGGCTGTCAGAGTGGCTTTTCGACGGCTATCTCCTTGCAGTCCGGGTAATGGACGCAATTGAAGCAGGCCGTCCAGATCTTCTGGGGCAGGCTCTCGAGCGGCACCACCTTGTAGCCGAGCTTCGTGAAGAAGCCCGGGACGAAGGTCAGGGCGAACATCCTTTTGATCAAGAGCCCCCCCGCGTCCCGCTCGACCGCCAAGGTGAGGGCCCTCCCGATCCCGTGCCCCCTGAACCGGGTGCGCACCGCGAGCGACCTTACCTCGGCAAGATCCTCCCAGGCCACCTGCAGCGCGGCCGCCCCCAGGATGCCTTCCTCCCCCTTGTCGCTCGCCTCGGCCACGTAGAAGGTCTGCAGCATCTCGTAGATGTTGAGGTAGCTCCTTGGGAGAAGCAGCCCCTCCTGGGACAGCTCCCTCAACAATGCGTATATCTGGCCCGCGTCGGTGACGCGGGCCTTCCTGACCGTGTATTCCATGTTGCCTTCGCCCATGCCGCCAGCAAGGGGCGGCGCAGTTGCCATTTTCTCGGGAGGCCCCAAGCCCATGCGCTTGGAACCCGCCCCCCAGAGTGTAGCGGTTCGGGGAAAAAAAACAAAGCCCGCCGGGGGCGCCCCCGGCCCATAGGAGGGATGCCGGGATGCTTCCGGAAAACGCGATAGAGCTGAGCGGGGTCACCCTGAGGAGGGGGGAGTCGGAACTCCTCTCGGGGCTCGATTGGGTGGCCGCAAGGGGCGAGAACTGGGCCATACTGGGGCCCAACGGGGCCGGGAAGACCCTGCTCCTCCAAGTCGTGACTGGCTACCTCTGGCCCACGGACGGGACGGTTTGCGTCCTGGGTAGCCGCCTGGGCACAGTCGACCTCAGGGAGCTCAGGAAGAGGATAGGCTGGGTGTCCCCTGCCATAGCCGACCTGATGCCAGGGCGGACAACCCTCATCGAGACCATCCTGTCGGGCCCCAAGGCATCCCTCGGGCTCTACGACGACCCGGACCCCGTGCTGGGGGCCAAGGCCGAGGCCCTGGCCGAGTCCTTCGGGCTCTCAGGGATGCTGTCAAGGTATTTCGGGCTGCTTTCCTCCGGCGAGAAACAGAGGGCGCTGCTCGCGAGGGCCGCCTTGGCGGAACCCGAGCTTCTGATCCTTGACGAGCCCATGAGCAACCTCGACATGGGCGGGCGCGAGCTGTTCCTTGAGCACGTAAGGGTGCTCGCGGCCAAGGAGGGCGCCCCCACCATAATCCTCACCACCCACAACACGCTTGAGATAGGCCCCTTCATAAGCCACGCCCTCATAGTGAAGCAAGGGAAGGATCTTGCCAAGGGCAAGGTTTCAGATATCGTAACGACCGAGTGGCTAACCGAGGCCTTCGGGCTCCCCCTCAAGGTGGAACGCACGAAGGGCGGAAGGTTCCTTGCGACCTTGGCAGGATCTTAGAAAATGCCAAAAATCTTATGTTGTAAAAATTTTTGAAAGTTTTACCATATTATTGCTTTTGGGATTTTTGAAATAAGCTAACCCGCCGCAAGACAGTCCAAGAAAGTCCCTGCCCCGCAAAAGCCAACCTCAAAACCAATCACAAGACAACATCAAATTAAAAATACCCTAATTGGCACAACGTTTTGACGCAAAGGTTTGACGCTAGAGTTTGACATAGCGTTTGATGCTAGCGTTTGACGCTAAGGTTTGACGCTAGCGTTTGATATAACGTTTGCCTCCTCAATCGGAACTATGCGATTTTGATTTCATCAAAAAGAATTTACTGAAATGCAATACGATTTTGCGTGTTGTGGATAGCCTAACTGCGCCTTGTGAATAAAAAATTTATAACAATATAAAAAAAAGCGATATTTAAACGAACGCTATTTTGATAAATTCGCAAATATAAATGCTCGGATGCATTACGCAAGCAATACGTGAAAAAGGCTTCTATGTAAATAATTTTTATGAGTTAAAACAACAAAACCTGTTTAAAGCAATAATCGTGTGTTATATTATTCACGCAAGGCTGGAAGATGATAGCCTGTGATGAGATTGTTTTGTAGTAAATGCCAAGGAATCCACGTTTAACTGATGGATTGCAAAATTGAGATGCAGTCAAAGATTTCAAGCAAATTGACGTAGGGTCTCAATGGATTGGGGAAATAGGCGGAAATCTAGAAGAATTTGCCAGCGTTCTTATACGGTGTTTGCGTAATTAGTGGTTTTTAGCTTGGATTATATGGAATATTGGGTAAAAATAAAAAACATTTTTATCCAATAACATCGCTTCTTAGGAAGAACTATGCTCGCCATGAATTTTTGTCCCGAAACAAAGGAAAGATTCATGGTATTTTTTTGACTTTTTCCTCTCGTTTGACTGATAGCCGTCAGACGCATTATGGAAAATGTTAGTATTTGATCTGCTTTAGGTTTTTGTAATGAATAAAAGATCTTGCATGATCTTCTCGAAGATAATAGCATCAAAAGAAGGATGCGATATCTCAGAGCTTCTAGCCGAGTACAAGGTCCCATTGGGTGCGATCTACGAGGATTTGGAAAGCATTAACGATCTGCTTATGTCCAAAGACATGGAGATTCTTGAGATCTCGCAAAGTGGGAAAATCGTATTTAAGGGGGAATGGGATCAAGCGGCAAACATCCTGGACGAGGTCAGCCTGTACAACCAAAGCCTTTCAAAAAAGGAAAGAAGGATGATTATGTCGCTAAAACTGCTCGCAAGCGACGGCTACGTCGAAATTGGCGAGATGGCGACAATCCTTGAGGCGAGTAGGACTACCGTCATGGGCGAATCGCTGGAAGTCGAAAGGATTCTGGCGACAATGAAAATGGCTCTAAGCATTAGGCCAAACAAAGGAATGATAGCGTTAGGAGAGGAAAAGGAAAGGCGCATAGGGATACTTTCGATACTATCGGAAATTTTGGAAAAATACGGGGCAGAAAATAATTATCTGCCATGCCAAATAGCCGTTACATCGATATTCGATACTGAGGGGCTTCTGGACACAATAGAGGAAATTCTGACAACAGTCGAAAACAACCAAAACATTCACCTAACTGATAGATCTTTTAATAAAATCGCAAAGTATTTGGCAATAGCTGCAAAGAGAATGCTTGGAGGGCACTACATATCGGCAACGGAATTCGTAAAAGGAAAAAAATACGAATTTGCGAACGAAGTATTAAACCGTATGCACATAAACTTCAACATTGCCCTCTATGACGGTGAGGTGCAACTTTTGGAGTCATTTCTAAACAATGCCAGTTTCGTGCGTGAACAAGCGGCGAACCCCAGGGAAATGGCAAGGCTAGGAAAAATCACAAGGCTTTTCATCCGCAACGTCTCAAACGATCTTAACATTGATCTTACTAGGAACTACACGCTAAAAGACACTATGATGTCCCATATTGGGGCCTTGGCGGAAAAAGCGACCGATGAGATTAAGGACGCTTACCTTCTGGATTTCCTTAACAATCGCTTCGATAACGTGCTCAGATCGGCTGGAAAGAATATAAAAGATATAGAGGTATTCCTAAAACGAAGCCTTGACGAAAGCGAAAAGGCCGATATGGCCATTCACCTGTGCGCAGGTATTGAGCGAAAACGACACGAATCAAACAAAGTAAACGTCCTTGTGGTATGCGGCACAAGCACTGGGGTAGGCTATTACCTAGCCGAAAGGCTAAAGCTTCGCTTCAACATAAACATCAAGGGCCTGGCCAGTTCCCACAACGTGCACGGCTTCATTGACGACAATGTGGATTTGGTGATATCGACCGAGCCCCTCAGGAATATGGAACGCCCTTGGGTTCAAGTGAGCGGCATACTTAAAAACGAGGACTACCCGAAGATACAGAGGGAAATAGATGCGATAAACTCGATAAAGCCTGTTAAAAACGATCGATCGGAGCCGTTTATTCAGCTATTTGACGCAATATCGTCGTCAATCATGACGCATGTCGAGGACATATTGCTAAGGCAGGTGCTGGAACGCAAAATATTCGCACATATCAGGGATTATTTAGGATCATACGACGATTATCCATTCTTCATCCACGAGCTGATACCACCGAACCATATTCGGATAGATGTCAAATGCGACAACTCGGAAGAGGCGATAAAGCTTTCGGCGGAACCCTTGCTTAAAAGCGGCTTCATAACTGAATCGTACCTTAGAGAGATGATAAGGATAAACCAGATGGACAACGGCGAAAGTTTCGTGATTGGCGACGGGTTCGCGGCCCCTTACGTAGGGCTCGACAAAAGCGTAATCCGCACGGGAATGTCGCTCATACGCCTAAGGGATTCGGTAAAATTCGGAAATTCCAGCCACAACCCTGTCGATCTGGTCTGCTTCATGGGTGTGAACGAGCGGAAGAACCATTTAAAGGCACTGCACAATTTGATCCAGTTAGCCCAAATCGACGATTTCAAAAGGAAACTGCGCCTTGCCAAATGCAGCGAGGAGATGAACAGCATAATAAGGAACTACGAATTGGGCTTGGACGGCACAATGGAGGCACACGCATGATCTGGGATCGACTAGACAAGGATTTGGTTTTCACGGGTATTGACGGAACCGAGAGCAACGACATCCTCAAATACCTTGGCGGGGCTTTGGTTAAAAGTGGCTACTGCAAGGAAAGCTTCGTGGATGCGCTTGCAAAGAGGGAGAGCCAGAACCCTACGGGAATCGATATGTCGGGCTTTGGCATTGCCATTCCGCACACCGATATAAGCCACGTCATAAAGGACGGGATAGCAATCGGGACTTTAAATAACCCGGTTCGCTTCGTTGCGATGGGGACGGATGACGAGTTCGTGGATGTCAAGGTGGTCTTCGCGCTTGCCATAACCGACCCTATCGCGCATCTTGCCCAGATCCAGACCCTTATAAGCATACTCCAAGACCCAAATGTCTTGGAATCAATTTGGTTATCAAACTCGCCCGAGGCAATCATCGGGACAATCAAGCACAAGGAGTCACTCCTATGAAGAAACGGGTCATCGTCGCCTGCGGCGGAGCCGTCGCGACATCCACGGTCGCAGCCAACAAGGTTTTAGAGCTTTGCAAGAAAAACGCCTTGGATATCGAGATCGTGCAGTGCCGCGTGTCAGAGATCAATATGAACATAACGGGGGCGTCGCTCATAGTCGCGACCTCCAAGGTTTCCAAGGACTACGGCGTGCCGTTCGTATCCGGCATGCCCTTCATCTCGGGCGTGGGGGTGGATGCGATTGAGTCGGCCATTCTCGCGGCCCTTAGGGACTGAGCCCAAGCACCGGCACTGGCCAAAGCCCAAGCCCAAGCCTTAGCCCTGCCCTAGCCCTGGCCCTAACCCTGATTATACTTTTCCATTTTCCGCCTATGGTCTTTGGCCAATGCCAAGGACACATCACATAGCTCAATACCTGTCCCGCACCAGGAGGAACACATGCTGGCAGTAGAGTCATTTTTTAATTATTTGTTCGGGTTGGGCCCAAGCGTCCTGCTCCCGATCATCCTGGCGATTCTCGCCCTATTCTTCGGGGTGCGGCCGGGCAAGGCCATACGCTCCGGCATAATGATAGGCATCGGTTTCGTGGGCATCGGCCTCATAGTGGGGCTTATGTCGAACAACCTGGGCCCAGCGGCCAAGGCCATGTCCGAAAGATTCGGCATGTCGCTTAGCGTCATCGACATCGGCTGGCCTGGGGCCTCACCGCTCACCTGGTCTTCCAAGATTGCGGCCGTGGCCATACCCGTCGCCATAATCGTCAACCTCATAATGCTCTTCACCAAGACCACCAAGGTCGTGAACGTCGACATCTGGAACATCTGGCACTTCGCTTTCTCCGGTGCCTTGGTGTACCTCGCGACAGGCAGCTACCTCCTTGGGATCGTGGGGGTCGTTATCCACTCCGCAATCGCGTACAAGTTCGGCGACTGGTTCGCCCCGATCGCCAAGGACTACTACGAACTTGACGGCATAACCGTCCCGCACGGGACATCCGCCTACATGGGGCCCATCGCGGTCCCTGTTGAGTGGGCCCTTGACCGCATCCCGGGTATCCGGAAGATCAACTTCAACACGGCCTTCATTGAGGAAAAGTTCGGGGTCTTGGGCGAGCCCATGATCATAGGCGGGATTTTGGGGGTTGTCATCGGTGCCCTCGCTGGCTACGAAGTAAACCACATGCTCCAGCTGGGCATGCAGATGGCGGCGGTCATGCTGCTCATGCCCAAGGTCGTCAAATGCATAATGGAGGGGCTCCTTCCCATATCGGAAGCCGCCAAGGCCAAGCTCCAGAAGCGCTTCTCCGGTGACGAGTTCTACATAGGCCTTGACCCGGCCATCCTCCTGGGCGACTCCCAGGTCATATCGGCAAGCCTCATATTCATCCCGATAACCATCCTAATCGCAATGATGGTCCCCGGAAACGAAGTGCTCCCATTCGGGGATCTCGCGACAATAGGCTTCTTCATAGCCATGGCCGTGGGCATCCACAAGGGCAACCTCTTCAGGACGCTCATATCGGGCTCCATCATCATGGTCATGACCGTGTGGATTGCCAACCAGACCATAAGGCTTAACACCATGCTCGCCGAGGCGGCCAACTCCTCGCTCTTGTCGGACGGGACCACAAGGCTCGCGTCCCTTGACCAGGGCGGCTCGCCCATCACCTATCTCTTGACCCAGGGCTTCAACATGACGAACGTCACGGGCTTCATCGTGATAGGGGCAATCTACGTGTTCTGCATAATCTGCACCCAGAGGATGCACGCGGCCAAGCGCAGGGGCGAACTGCTGACCCAGAAGGAGGCCAAGTCCAAGGAGCGGTTGGCCGCCGGTTCCGCCGGGGAGGTGTGAGATGGTAACCCAGGAAGTCCTCATAACAAACCCAAGCGGCCTGCACGCTAGGCCCGCGCACAGGTTCATCAAGCTCGCGAAGTCCTTCAAGAGCGACGTCTTTTTGGACACAGGCCAGAAACAGGTGAGGTGCGACAGCATAATCAACCTCCTGCTCGCGGCCGTGAAGCCCGGGATGACGGTCACCGTCAGGGCCGAGGGCGAGGATGAACGAAACGCCTTAGACGAGCTGGTGGCCTTCCTCGAAGGCCTCGCCAAGTCCGAGGCCGAGCCGGAATAGGCCCTGGCCTCGGGTGGGACGGGGGGCGGCGGGCATCCCCGCCCCCCGCCCCCGCCCCTGGGAACCATAAAAACAAAAGAGCCGGAGGCCAACAGGATGAAGAGAATCGCTGTCAGAAAGACAACTTCCAAGGGCATAGTGGCGGGACGGGTGTTCCTGCACAAGCCCATGGCCCTCAAGGCGGACACGGCGCTTGTGGGGAAAGACTCCGTGGGGGGCGAGAAAGATAGCTTCCTGGACGCCGTGTCGCACGCGAAGGCGCAGCTTTCGGAACTCGCCAAGGTCTCCGACATATTCATGGCCCACCTGGACGTGGCGGACGACCCCGCCTTGCGGGAGTCGGTCATGGGAAAGATCGAAAACGAGCTCAAGAACGCCGAGCTTGCCGTGGAGGAGAGCGCCAAAGAAATAGCCGCGCTTTTCGAGGAGACGGGCGACGGATTCCTCGCCGAACGGGCCCAGGACGTCCTGGACGTGTGCTCGAGGATAATGAGATGCCTGAAAGGCGTGGGCGGCTCGGGTTTCGGGCCCATCCACGAGCCGGTTGTGCTTGTCGCCCGCGACCTAAGGCCCTCGGACACGGCCGCCATGGACAAGGACAAGGTCCTGGGGCTCATAACCGCCAACGGCGGCGAGACCAGCCACGTGGCCATAATGGCCAAGGGCCTCGGCATACCCGCAATAGTGGGCGTCGAGGGAATAGACAACGAGGTCAGGGACGGCGGGGGGATCATCCTGGACGCCGTGGAGGGGACCATAATACTCGATCCGGACGAGAAGACACTCGAGGAGTACGGCGAGAAAAGGCGGGCCTTCGAGAGCCGCCGTGAGACGCTCTCCCGGCTCAAGGGGCTCCCGGCGACCACGACCGACGGCCACACGGTGGGGCTCGCCGTGAACGTGGGCTCGATTAGGGACGCCCAGGAGATGGTGGCCCACGGCATAAGGGGCATAGGGCTCCTAAGAAGCGAGTTCCTCTACATGGAGGGAAGCTCCTTCCCCCCGGAGGGGGACCAGTTCGCGGCCTACAAGGCCTGCACCGAGATAGCCACCGACGGGGTCATAGTGAGGACGCTGGACATAGGGGGCGACAAGGGGCTCCCCTACTTCCGGCCGCCCAAGGAGGAGAACCCCTACCTGGGCTTCAGGGGCATAAGGCTCTCCCTGGGGAACCCGGGGCTATTCAGGACCCAGCTCCGGGCCATACTCAGGGCCTCGGCCTTCGGGAAGATCAGGATCCTCTACCCGATGGTGAGCCAGGTGGACGAGCTGAGGCAGGCCAACTCCCTGCTCGCAGAGTGCATGGCCGAGCTTACGGCCGAGAAGGCACCATTCGACCCGGATATAAAGAAGGGCGTGATGATAGAGACCCCGGCAGCCGTGATGCTGGCGGACGACCTTGCCAGGGAGTGCGACTTCTTCAGCATAGGCTCAAACGATCTGACCCAGTACGTCCTGGCAGTGGACCGCGGGAACCTCAAGGTCGCGCCCCTCTACGATCCCTTCAGCCCGGCCGTCATCCGCTCGATTGCGAGGACGGTGGAGGCGGGTCACGCGAACGGCATCCATGTCCACCTCTGCGGGGACCTCGCCGGGAACGACGCCGCCATACCCATACTCATCGGCCTGGGCCTGGACGGCCTCAGCATGCCCGGGTCGCTCATACCCGAGGCAAGATACGTAATCAGGAACACCAGCATGTCCGAGGCGAGGGCCCTGGCGCTCAAGGCCTCGTCCCTCCAATGCGCCTCCGAGGTGAGGGAACTCATCTTGGGCCAAGGGACGGATGCCCAAGGGGCCCCGGGCAACGCGACAGGGAAAGGAGGGCCAGCATGCCCGTGACAACCACCGAGCGGCTTCTTTTGGCCGCGATGAGGGGCGGATACGCCGTGGGGGCGTTCAACGCCGAGAACATGGAGCTCGCCCAGGCGATAGTACAGGCCGCCGAGGAACTAAGGGCGCCCGTGATACTGCAGACGACCCCGGGGACCATCCGCTACGGCTCGCCCTCGCTCTACCACGACATGATAGCGGCTATCGCAACGCCCGCGGGCGTGCCTGTCGCCATACACCTTGACCACGGCGATTCCTTCGCCATGGCCGTGATGGCCCTCAGGGCAGGCTACAGCTCCATTATGATAGACGGCTCACGGCTGCCTTTGGCGGAAAACATCGCCCTCACCAAGTCGGTGGTGGACGCCTGCCATCCCAACGGGATCCCCGTCGAGGGGGAGCTGGGCCGGGTGGGCGGCAAGGAGGACGACTCCGAGGACGGGGGCCAGGGCTACACCGACCCGGACGAGGCGGAGGAGTTCGTGGCCGGCACGGGCGTGGGCTCCCTTGCCGTGGGCGTGGGCACCGCCCACGGGGTCTACGCCAAGAAGCCCGTGCTCAACAAGGGGCTCATAAGCGTGCTCGCCAAGAGGCTGGGCCTGCCGCTGGTCCTCCACGGGGGCTCCGGCCTGGAGCCAGGCGAGATAAGGGACTGCATCGTAAGGGGCATAGCCAAGGTCAACTTCGCGACCGAGCTTAGGGCGGCCTACACCGAGGCCGTGAGGCGCCACCTTGCCGAAAACCCGAACGTGGTGGATCCCAAGAAGTTCGGCGCCCCGGGCAGGGACGCAGTGAGGGCGCTTGTAATGGAGCGCATGAGGGTCTGCGGCTGCGACGGCAAGGCGTGACATAAGGCAAGTCAAAGGCAAGAGAAAAGCCCATGAAAAACAGCTGGCGGGGGAACCCGCCTCAAGAGCAAAGGAGCAAGAGGCGCGAAACATGAAGGCATTGGTATTGCACGGGGTGGACGACCTCCGCCTCGAGGAAGTGGAAACACCCTCGCCCGGCCCGGGCGAGGCCCTCATCAAGGTGAAGGCGGCGGGCATCTGCGGCTCGGACGTCCCCAGGGTGAACGCCGGGGCCGCGCATTTTTACCCCATAATCCTGGGCCACGAGTTCTCCGGGATAATCGAGGGCCTGGGCGAGGACTGCCAGGAATACGGGCTCAAGGTGGGGCAGCATGCCACCGCCGCCCCGCTCATCCCCTGCATGCGCTGCGCCGACTGCCAGAAGGGCGACTACTCCCTGTGCCGGCACTACAGTTTCATAGGATCCAGGGTTAACGGGGCCTTCGCAGAGTACGTGACCGTCCCGGCCCGCAACGTCGTACCGCTCGACCCCTCCATCCCGTTCGTGGACGGGGCCCTGTTCGAGCCCTCCACGGTTGCCCTCCACGGGGTCTGGGGCTGCGGCTTCAGGGGCGGGGAGGACGTGGCGGTCCTGGGTTTCGGGACCATAGGCTACTTCACCGCCCAGTGGGCGAGGCTCTTGGGCGCGAAAAGGCTCGCGGTCTTCGACATATCCGAGGAAAGGCTCGAGCTCGCAAGGCAGATTGGAGCCGACAAGGCATTCAACTCGTCTGTCAATGGCACCCCGGAGGAGGCCCTGGAATTCACCAAGGGCTCTGGCTACGGCTACGTCTTCGAGACCGCCGGCCAGAACAACGCCATGTCGCTCGCCTTCGAGCTCGCGGGCAACAAGGCGACCGTCTGCTTCGTGGGCACGGCCAGCAAGGACCTGAACTTCGGCTGGAAGCTTTTCGAGAAGCTTAACCGCAAGGAGTTCTGGCTCAGCGGCTCCTGGATGTCCTACAGCCCGCCCTTCCCCGGAAGGGAGTGGACCATGACCAACGAGTACTTGGCCAACGGGCGGCTTGTCCTGGACAAGTCATTGCTGTTCAAGACCTTCCCGCTGGAAGACGGCGCGAAGGCCTTCAGGCTCTTCAAGCAGAGGGGGGCGGTCAAAGGCAAGATCATGCTGCTCAACGATTGAGCGGCGGGATGGGCCGCATGTCCATGGTTAACCTTGGGCATGGCCGTTAGGTACTATGATAGCTACAGTGACCTTGAACGCGTCCATCGACAAGCTCTACGTGGTGGACAAACTGGACCCCGGGAAGGTCTCCAGGGTCAGGCAGGTGGAAGACGGGGCCGGGGGCAAGGGCCTCAACGTCGCGAGGGTCGTAGGGCTCTTGGGCGAGCGGGCCATTGCCACGGGCCTTTCAGGGGGCCACGCCGGCGCCCGCTTCGCGGAGCTGGCGGCGGCCCAGGGGCTCAACATCGACTTCGTCGGCTGCGAAGGCGAGACCAGAGCCTGCATAAACGTAAGGGACCTTGAGACGGGCCGCAACACAGAGTTCCTGGAGCCGGGCCCCACCTTGGGGGCCTACACCCTTGAGCGCTTCTACCGGAAGTTCCAAAAGCTCATGGACGGCTGCGAGGTGGTGACCATCTCCGGGAGCCTTCCCAGGGGCGCGCCCGTTGACTACTACCAGAGGCTCATATACCTCGCGAAGTCGCTCTCCAAGACCGTAATACTGGACAGCAGCGGGGAGGCCCTGTTCGAGGGCATAAGGGCCAGGCCGACCCTTATCAAGCCCAACCTCGAGGAGCTCTCCTGGCTCACGGGGACCGAGATACGCGACCTTGACCAAGCCCTGGGGCCCGCCGGCAAGCTGCGGGAGCAAGGTGTGGGCATGGTGGCCGTTTCCCTGGGCGCCAAGGGGGTCCTGGTGGTGACCGCGGACGGGGCCTATGAGGGCATCCCGCCCACAATCGAGGTCGTGAACACCGTCGGCTGCGGCGACAGCATGGTCGCGGGCTTCGCGGTGGGGCTCAAGCGGGGGCTCGATATCATGGAGACAATCAGGCTCGCGGTCGCGGCCTCCTCCGCGAACGCCATGTCACTTGAGACCGGGCATTTCGAGGAATCCGACTACAACGAGCTCATACC
>JAITKK010000165.1 GCA_031278475.1 Deltaproteobacteria bacterium | reverse complement strand
GGGGAATGATGGGGGATGATGGGGGATATTGGGGGATGTTTTAGTGAAGCGGGGGGCGCCGGGACGGCGCCCCCCGCTTTTGAAAAGCGGGAACGCTCAGACCGGCCCCCTCAAGTTCGCCCCCTCCGGTTTTTCCCCCCTGATTTTGCCCCTATCATCCGGCCCCCAATCCCACTATAATCCCCAATACGATCCATTAAGCCATAATGCGCCACTATGGGCTGCGGTTCCCAACAAACAAGTATGCGGCCATGATCCCTGGCTATGATCCCTGGCTATTTTCCCTTGCTATGTTCCCACTCTTGGCAAAGTTAGAATCCATTTTCGCCCAATTATGCTACTTTTGACCGATTATTTTTCCCTACGAATAACCCGCAAATGATCCCTTGGCCCAACCACAAGGTCTTCACGACCCCGCTCAGCAGCTACTTCGGCTTCTCGGAGACCAGGCTCAAGGCCCTCTCCAAGAAGGGGCTGAGCGTGAGCGCCGACCTGCTCTCGCTCCCGCCGGCCCGCTACCAGGACCGCAGGGACCTGAAACCCCTGTCCTCCGCCCAGGACGGGGCGGACATCCTGTTCAGGGCCGTGGTAGCCCGTGTGTTCGAGAAAAGCTCCAAGTCCGGGAAACCCTACCTCATGGTCAAGGTGGAGGACACCTCGGGCACGGGCGCGAGGGGGTCCCTCTGGTTCTTCAACGGCGTGAGCTTCCTAAGAAGGAAGTTCGTGGCAGGCAAACGGATAATAGTGTTCGGCACTGCCACCTTCAAGCAGGACTTTAGGGGCCGCTTCCCGCCCGAGCCCATGTTCTCCCACCCGGAGGTCTTCGACCTCTCCGAGGGCTTGGAGGAAATACTGGGCGTCTTCCCCGTGTACAACCCCATGAAGGGCGTAAGCCCCGCCATGCGCAGGCAGAAGATATCGGACATCCTCCAGGGCTACCTTGTGCCGCCTCCCGTCCCCAACACGCTCCCTAACGGCTTTTTGGAAAGCCACGGCATAAGCGATCCAACCGCGCTCATAAGGGAACTCCACGAACCGGGCTTCCCGGAAGGCGAGCCCATGCCGCTACCCAAGGAGAGCCCCGCCTACAGGGGGCTTGCCTTGATGGAGCTTATGTTCTGGCGCTACCTGATCCTAAGGGAGAAGGAAAGAAGGGCGCAATCCACCAAGCCCCGCGGCCCGAAGACGGGCGCGGGGCTTGGCTCGGCCTTCGTGTCCCTTCTGCCCTACAGTCTCACCCCAGAGCAGAACCGGGTCATAGACGAGCTCGCAGGTGCCCTCTCGGAACCCACGCCTGCCAACAGGCTGCTCCAGGGCGAGGTTGGCTCCGGAAAGACCGCCGTTGTCTCGGCGCTCCTCTTCGAGGTCGCGGGAGCGGGCGGCCAAGGCGCGCTTGTGGCCCCCACCGAGCTCCTGTGCCGGCAGCACTACGACTTCCTCCTGCCCTATGCCAGGAAGCTCAAGGTGCCCATCGCCATCCTCACCGGGGCGACCCCTGGTTCCGAGCGGAGGGCTATCCTAAGGGAGCTGGAAACCGGCATCGCAAAGCTGGTGGTGGGTACCCAGGCCCTGTTCTCGCCCAAGGTGGCGTTCAGGGACCTCTCCCTTGTGGTGATTGACGAGCAGCACCGTTTCGGGGTACGCCAGAGGCTGGCCCTGCGCTCCAAGAGCCCGTTCGTGGACCTCATCGCCATGTCCGCGACCCCCATACCAAGATCCCTCTCCCAGGCCCTCTACGGGGACATGGACATAAGCTCCCTCAAAGGCGTGCTCCCCGGAAGGGTAACGCCTGAGACCATCGTGTTTGAGAAGGATCAGGCGAGGGAGGCCTATTCGATGCTTGCTTCCCTTGTGAGGAAGGGCGAGCGCGCCTTCGCCATATCCCCCCGCATAGGGAAAGACGACGATCTTGAAGAGGAAGACGGGGCCCAGGAGAGCGCGAGGGGCCCATCCATCGCCGAAATGGAGAACGCCATAGCCTCAATCGCCCCGGAGCTGAGGGTGGGAACCGTCCACGGCAAGCTTGAGACCCTTTACCGCTCGGAGGTGATGAGGCGCTTCAGGGACGGGGAGCTCGACATCCTGCTGTCAACCACCATCGTGGAGGTGGGGGTGGACATCCCAGGGGCCAACGTCATGCTCATAGAGGGAGCCGAGAACCTGGGCCTTGCCCAGCTGCACCAGCTGAGGGGGAGGATCGGGCGCGCGGGTGGGAAGGCCACACTTATACTGCTCCCCCACGGTGAGCCCACCGATAACGCAAGGGAAAGGTTCGCAGCCCTCACCCAGGACTACGACGGCTACGCCCTGGCAGAGCTGGATCTTAGGTTGCGTGGGCCTGGCGAGGAGCTGGGGCTTAGGCAGTCCGGGTGGCCCAAGTTCTCCTTTTGCAAGTTCCCCCGGGATCTTCCAGACCTTGCCAAGGCGATTGAGCTGGCCGAGGACCTACGCCGCTTCCAGGACGAGTTCCCACAAGATCTAATCCTGGGCTTGGAGGAGCTGGGCCGCTCGCTCGCGGAAGAGGCCCTTGGGGTCTGATTGCGTTTTCATGGCCCCCATTAAACCATCGTGATAGGATCTAGCCCGAGTTTACAAGCTAATTTATCGATATCTCATTTTATCAATAAATTCATAACCAACCTGGAAGTGGATAAAAACCTACCGTGGATTAATCGATGTCTTTCTTAATTAAAAGAAAATCAGGAACTAAAACATACTGGTACCTTGCGAAGTCAGTAAAGGTAGATGGTGTCTGGAAGCAAAAAATTCTAAAATGTTTGGGGACTTCAACTGATATTGCAACAAAATATGAGAACTCATCCGTTCCTGACACAAAAACAAATGATTCTAAATTTCACAAATCAACTGTGTATCAATTTGCTTCCGTAACGGCTTTAATGGATATAGCTAAACGGCTTGATATAGAGGCTATAATAGACAAACACGTGCCAAAAAGGAACCAAGGCCTTACAATTGGTTCATACATGCTTCTAGCTGCTATCAACCGGGTGGTCGAACCTACCGGCAAGAACTCGTTTTATGACTGGTTCAAGACGACTATGTTAGGTGATACTTATCTTAAAGCCGATGAAAATTCTCTTTCCAGTCAAAGCTTTTGGAATCATATGGTTGAATTGAATCAAGATACAATTTCAGCTATCGAAGATGATATTACTAAATCCATTGTAGAAAAATACAGACTTTCAACTGACTATCTTCTTTATAACACTAACTTCTTTACCTATATTGACACTTCAAATCCTGCTACAGTCCCACAGCGAGGACAAGGCAAGAAAAAACCCACTGATCCTGAAATCATTGGTTTGTCAATGATTGCCACACCGGAGCACAATATCCCTCTCTTTCATGAAGTATATCCAGAAAATAATTGTGATGCCAAGCAATTCACTGATGTCATTGACAGATTAAAAAAAAGAGCTGCTCTAATTAGCGATGATAACTCAAATATTACATTGGTATTTGATAAAGGAAATAATTCAGCATGTATTGTGGATATTTTAGAAGACAACAATATTTATAAATTATATTTTGTTGGAAGTCTGCGTTTTAATCAGTGTCCAGATATATTAACAATAAATCGTAAATCTTATACACCTTTGGAAGGTGATACATTTGGAGGCATTTCAGTTGTTAGGCTGCAACATTACATTTATGGCCGCAATCTAACTATTTTAATAACTGATGATCCAAAACTCAGAAAATCACAACTCATTGGTGTTAGGAAAAATGTAGCTAAATGTCAAAAAAGTCTCGAAGATTTGCAATATCGACTAATTCAGCGAAATAAGGGAATAATTGTCAAAGGCAAAAAACCTACATTAGATTCTGTTATACAAAATGTACAAAAGATACTGTCATCAGATTACATGAAACAGATTGTTGATTATGACATTGAAATTTTAAATGGAAATATTGGTTTAACCTTTTCCATTAACAAAATTAAATATAAAAAAATACAACAAAAATATCTTGGAAAGACAATATTGTTTACAAATAGGGATAATTGGTCAAACGAACAAATCGTAGCTGCCTATAGATCACAGTTTCATGTGGAATCCGCATTTAAACAAATCAAAAGCACTAAATATCTATCGTTTAAGCCAGTTAGACACTTTACTGATAAGACTATCACTGTACATCCATTTTATTGCATTCTAGGCTATACGCTCTCTTGCCTATTGCAGCGGGAAATGGAGGAGCTGGGTTTCAAAATGACTATAAACAATATCATAAAAGAACTAAAAGAAAAAATGCTTACAATTACTATAGTACCCAGCACTTCATCTCATGCTCTTTCCATGACGCATGGAATGACAACATCATCTGAAGCGATTGAAAAGTACGTTAAAAAATATGATTTGTTAAAATATGTGAAGAGGTAAGACATTTGTTTATCTACCCGGGAATTTAAAAAAATACCGTATTATCAATGAGTTTTCAGTATAATCTAAAATAACTTGTAAATCCGGCTAGGGACTATCATGGACGGGATTATGAAAGTTTATCCTGGAGCCCCTTGACAAAACCAAAGTGATGCTTACTATTAAGGTGTGGCGATCGTTTACGAATATTTTTTCGACCCAAACCATGTCACAAGCACCCATGAGAGGCTTTAGGGCCTTTCCCCAAGGGGATCATGAAAATTTGTCTTAAAACCCCTTGACAAACTCAAAGTGATGATTACTATTAAGGTATGGCGATCGATTACGAATATTTTTTCGAGACCCTGTCACTAAGCACCCATGAGAGGCTTTAGGGCCTTTCCCCAAGGGGATCATGAAAATTTGTCTTGAAACCCCTTGACAAACTCAAAGTGATGATTACTATTAAGGTATGGCGATCTATTACGATTATTTTTTCGAGCCAAACCCGGTCACTAAGCACCCATGAGAGGCTCTGGAGCCTTTCGCCAAGGGGATCATGAATGTTTATTTGGTCAACTTGGGGGTGCTCCTGCCTGACTAGGGTCCCCCTGACAGGGGGGCACCCCCCTAAGAAATATAAACTTTCCCGTTAAAGATAGGGAAATGAGGAAAAATGGCGGGAAAATGGAAAATGAAAAAGCCCCAGGCAACCCTAAAAGGGCGACCTGGGGGCTATCCTTGCCTTAGGGGATCCTCATCCCCGGACTAAGGGTAATGCATTACGTTATTGGAGGAGACTGAGAGCCAACTGGCTAAGGCTGTTAGCCTGGGCCAGCATAGAGGTGGCAGCCTGGGCGAGCACGTTGTTGCGGGTGAACGTCGTCATCTCGGTTGCGACATCCACGTCCGATATTCGGCTCTCGGCGGCCTGGAGGTTCTCCGCTTGGATGGTCATGTTGGCAAGGGTGTTTTCCAGCCGGTTTTGCAATGCACCGAGGTCCGCCCTTATCTTGTCCTTGGTGTTTATGGAGTTGGTGATGGCATCCAAGGCCTCCTGGGCCGAGGACTGGGTCCTGACCTCGGCACCGACCCACAGGGCGTCGGCGGCGTTTTGGATCTCCACAAAGCTGTCGCGGTTCATGCCGGTTATAATGGTTGTGTTCAAGCCGCAGGTCACTAACTCGCCCGAGTTGGTTATCCACAGGTCGCGCAGGTGACCAACGTCCCTTCCGTTAAGGGTCACGTTCCAGACATGATCCGCTGTCTGGACACCTTTCATTGTACCCCAATGTTCACCTCCCAATGACAAATTGGTTCCCGATTGGTTGATTTTCCCCGTCTGCAGATTCTCGAATTTTATGCTTAACAGAGCGGATCTTCTTTTAACGGCGTTAGCATCTACAGCGATGTCGCATGCAAGGTCAGAGTTGAAGTCACCACCGTCTTTTCTGAAGACGTATACCATCTCGGCCGCTTCAAGTGAGGCATTTTGATTCAGGTACATCGCCCAATAGGTTTTAGAGCACGTGTTGATGGCGGATACCAATGATTGAGCCGTGACACCGAAAGCAGTCGCACTAATCAAATGTTTGCCCGGAGTGGTGTTGGCAACCGCAAGGGCATGAGACCCATAATAGTAGGCCTCGTCCCCTATGCACACCGCCACCATATCCGCCAAAAGGATGGCACCGCCGCTTATCTGAATCCCCACTCGGCTTTGGGTGCCAGCATTCACCCTGCTGATTAGTTCCTGGAGGGACGCCCCGGATGATACCTGATAACGGCCGGCCAAGTACTTCCCGGTGAGCAGGTGTTGCTCGCCACTAGCCTTCCAGTCCCAGTTGTAACCATAGGCGAATTCCTGGCCTGATGTGATATGCGAGGCACCAGTCAGCGAATCGAAGCCTGCCGTGCAGCACCCGGGACCCGTCATAACGCCCGCTGCGGCGCCACCTTGCCCCCAGATGTCATTTTTGGCATCCCCTCCTATCCTAAGCCCTGTTGAACTGGTGGCCCTGGAGTCACCGATATTCACGAAATAATAATCCTCTGAAGAGTTGTTGCTCACGCCGAAGTGAATTTTGATTCCCAAACCACCGTGCTGGTTGGTAACCGAGCCATCAAGGAGCTTAATGCCGTTAAAATTCGTGGCATTTGCGATCCTGTCGATTTCCGCGGCCATCGCTTGGTACTCAGAGTTGATTATCTCCCGCTGGGCAGTGGTATAGGTGCCCGTTGCTGCCTGCTCGGCAAGTTCCTTCATGCGGATGAGCTTCTCGTCAATGATGGAGAGCGCACCATCAGCTGTCTGGATCATGCTAATGGCATCCGCAATATTGCGGATTCCTTGGTTCATGGTCGCAATGTCCGCCCTCATCATCTCGCGAATGGCGAGACCTGCGGCATCATCTGCGGCACTGTTGATTCGCAGCCCAGAAGAAAGCCTCTGGACGCTAGTTCCCAACCTGTCATAGATTGTACTAAGGTTCCTTGCGGCATTTTGGGCAAGCATGTTATGGTTGACTACCAAAGCCATGGTTCATCCTCCCTGAATTCTATTGGCATCCATGCCTTTTTACGTGCATAGTTGGAAAACACTTGATGCTCATCTCGGGTATACAGTAAATTCTTACGTATGTTGATTAACATTACTTTATACCATCCAAAACATCCTCTATTTTTTTCCCCTTCCTTGTGAGTCTTATCGACAATCTTTAGAATGGCGTTATACTTTCACATAGTGAAATTAAACTTTGTCTATTGTTAGATTTCATCTTTTAATAAGTGCGATCGTCCGGGAATATACAAACCCTTATCCTTCTTGAAAACCTAGGATCCAGTATTAGGCAAAATTTAACGTAATTAGCCTTCCGGATTTTCCATAAATGAGTAAAATCCCTTGATATATAAGGCAATTGACCGTTTTACTTTGTTTTGATTTGATGCGTTTATCTATTTTCCATTTTTTGATTCTTGTCTATTATCCATGATTTTTAAATATAGACGCAGGGTTTGCGAACTTTACCAGAAGATCCTCCAAAATCGCATGATTAGTGCAGTTGTCTTTAATACTTTTGGACTGCGGCGTGTCATAAAGCTATCGTGCGGATCCTACAGATATAAAAAAGGCGTTATCACAAGCCTAAAGTAAAATCCTTACGATTCCTTCAAATGCCCTATTCCAAGCTCTTTTTCAAACGCTTGTGCTTTTTCTCAATCTGTCAGGCTTTTTTTTGAATAAGTCAGAATTTTTTTTCAATCAAAGAGACTTTTATATTTGCAAATGATCGCAATCAAGACATGCTTCACAAGCCTTGCACACTTCCGACTTTAGGCCTATTCCACCCATTCCACACAGTTTGTTTGCGCAACCTGCATGCAACATGCCTTGAATCCAATTGAAGGAAATTAGCGGTTTTTGCCGTTCCTTTTTTGGTTGCTTGTCCTGTTACTTTTCCAGGTATTTTTACGGTTACTTTTCCTGTTACTCATATGGGTACTTTACCGGTTCCTTTTGCGCTTCCTTAAGTGCATCTACCGTACATTCTCCGATAATTCGATTAAACCTGGACTCATTCAAACAACCCCTGCTTTGGGCCCTTTGGCTCCCACCATTTACCTCAAAAGCAAAATGCTATAGAGCCCTTTATGCCCACTTTCCCGCCCTTTAGGTCATTTTCAGCTGGGAGGCCTTTTTTTGCCGTGGCTCAAAATATAAACCCCACTATTCAATTTTATTACCTATAATTAGTAGCTATTTACTAAATTTAACCACAATAATATCTAACATTAAAATCCCCGCGCCAGGCAACGCTTTTGGGTTATTTTGAGGCCCAGCATAGCCCCCGGGGCAGGCTTCCCAGGCAAAACTTTTTCCCCCTCTCCCTTGATAAGAAGCCCCCTGGCAACTATCATGGTATTACCTTCAGCCCCGAGCGCCCGAGGCCGGAGTAAAAGGAACATCAAAATTAACCGGGAATCTTTTGGTCCCGTCGCCAAAAAACACCTCGGCGGGCCCAGCGCGGCATGACCCCGCCTGGAAGGCCTTTGGCCTTCCGGGCCAAAGCACGGGTGGCAAGCGGCGCCAGCCTTGGAATAAATCTTTACCAGGAAGCACTCCTGTTCTCTCCGGAGGTTTTACACCAATGACCAAAAACTTGCCCCGCGGGGGCTATGACAAGAACCAGATGACCCAGGTGCGCGAGATCCTGTTCGGTGCCCAGCTCAAGGACATGGAAAACCGTTTCCGCCGCCAGGAGGAAAGGTTCCTGCGGGAGATCAACGAGGCCCGCGAGGCCCTTCGCAGCCGCCTCGACTCACTGGAAAACTTCATGAAGAGCGAGATCTCGGCCCTGTACACCCGCCTGAACGAGGAAAAGGACGAGCGCGAGACCGCCTTCAAGAACGAGGCCCGCGAGCGGGAGAACGGCCTTGAGTCCGCAAGGCGCGACTTCCAGGACGGGCTCGCGAAGGAGATCCACGAAAGGGAGGAGACCGCCTCCAAGCTCCAGGCCGACATCCAGAACACCAACGAGAACCTGGACCGCCGGGCCAACAAGCTGACCCAGAGCCTGGACAACACCGAGCGCTCCCTGAGGGACCTCTTCCAGAAGGAGACGGCCAACCTCAACAACAAGATAGACGAGAAGGTGAACGAGCTCACGGCCCTGGTGCAGAAGACCGAGTCCCAGATCCGCAACGACATGGTCTACCGTACCCACATGTCCTCCATGATGACCGGGGTTGTGACCCATCTGGCCAAGCCCTGGAACATGGACCCCGACTCCGACGACTACGACGAGCCGGGCGCGGACGAGCTCCAGCCGGTTGGGGGCGAGGGCCAGGAAGGCCAGAACGAGGGAGGCCAGGAGGGCGGCCAGGAAGGCCATAACGAGGGCGGCCACGAAGGCGGCGAAGGCTGGGGCGGCGGCGACCACAACCCCTACTAGGGCCTTAAAGCCTTCCACCCGCCGCGCCCCAGGGGGGCGCGGCGCCGCTTTGCTCTAGGCTTTTGGCCTGCACGGGGGCCGGGGCACGCCCCGGCCCCAGGGGGATCGCCGCGATATGGGATTTTTCAGCAGACTGTTTTCCAAGGGCCCCGGGAAGGGGCCCACCGGCCCGGAGCCGCCCGGGGGCGCCAACGGGGCGCCGCCGGGGGATCTGTCCCCGGAGGACGGGCCCGAGCTGACCAAGGATCTATCGGAAGACAGCCTCCCGCCGGATGATGACCCATCCATTGGCGACATCCCGCCCCAAGAGGGTCTCAGGGACCTTGACGTGGGCTACGAGGCAGCCGGGGAACCCGGGGCCATGGAGGTCGATCAAGGCGGGGAAGACCACGACCGGGCTATTGAGGAAGCCGGGCCTGGGGAAGCCGGGCCAGGGGAAGCCGGGCCCGAAGAGGGCCACTTCCCAAGCCAAGACGGCACCGATGACACGGCAAGGGCCGAGGAGGCAAGTGCCCACGAGGCCAGCGCCAATGATGCCGCAAGCGCCTATGATGCCGCCAGCCCAAGCCCTGAAACGGAAAAGCACGAACAAGGCCCCGAGGCCACCGAGGAGACAGAGCCCATCGCCGAGGCCCCTGAAGAGGCCTACCAGGCCCCGGAAAGCCCGGGGCCTTCGGAAGACACCCAGGAACACGACGAAGCCGCCGACCCAGGGCCCGTAGCGGCCGAGGACCCAGGCGTTGACGAGGACGGCTTCCAGAAGGCCGAGCACAAGTCCAAGGACCGCATCCAGGAAACCGAGGACAAGCTGCTCTCTGAGCTGGACATGTACTTCCTGGACGAGCCGGAGCCAGCCCCCGCGCCCGCCATCGCCCCCCTGGGGGGCGGGGAAGCCCCCCAGGGGGGCCCTGGGGACGGAGGGGATGCCGGGGGCCTCCCCGCTGGGGAGGGCCCCGGGGACGGGCATGGGTTCGCCCACGACGAGGCGGAGGATGCCGCTAAACACGCGGACAAATGGCACCAGAGCCTGCTCCAGGACGACGACATCCCGCCGCTCCCCGCCCCGGACAGCGATTTCGGGCAGTTAAGGAACCTTTTGCTGGAGCGGGAGCTCAAGCAGCTGGACAAGCTCACGAACGTGTTGGGCGACCCGCAGGCCCTGGCCGGGACCGTCTCCCATGTGGTGACCGAGGCCCTGCTGCTGCGCTCCAACAGGGACGACAAGCTGAACACGGTCCTGGCCCCCACGGTCGAGAAGATCGTGAGCTCCTCGGTAAGGCGCAACCCGGAGACCTTGGCCAACCAGATCTTCCCGGTCATAGGGCCCGCCATAAGGAAGTCCATCTCCGACGCCTTCTCCTCCATGCTCCAGTCCTTCAACAACACCCTGGAGATGAGCCTGTCGCTCAAGGGCCTCAAGTGGCGGCTGGAGGCCCTTAGGGTCCACAAGCCCTTCTCGGAGATAGTGCTGCTCCACACCCTGGTCTACCACGTGGAGGAGATCTACCTCATCCATGCGGAGTCCGGGCTCATGCTGGACCACCTTGTGGCGGAGGGCGGCGAGGAGAGGGACGCGGACCTCGTCGCCGCCATGTTCACGGCCATCAGGGACTTCATCAGGGACAGCTTCTCGGTGGGGCAGACCGAGAACCTGGACAACCTGCGCTTCGGCGAGCGCACCATCTATCTCATGAGGTCGGACGAGGTCTTCATGGCGGCCGTCGTGAGGGGGAACCCCCCAGCCACGCTCACGACCGAGCTGCAGGCGGCACTCGAGCTCATGGTGGTGGACGCGGCCGACGACCTTGCCGAGTTCAAGGGCGACACGAAGCCCTTCAAGCGCTACCGGGTCTTCTTCGAGCCCTTCCTGGTCGCCCAGTACCAGGACCCCAAGACCCTGCCATTTTTGGTGCGCAAGGCCCCCATAATAGCCCTCTTGCTCATAGCCCTGTTCTTTGGGAGCCTCTGGTACGAGAAGAGGTCCGAGAGAAGGCACGGGGCGGCCCTCGCCGCCTCGGACAGGGAGCTGGCCGAGGCCTCCGCCCGCTCCAGGCTGCGCTACCTGGCCGTGGAGGAGGCCGCCCTCAACAAGCTCAACCAGGTGCCAGGGCTCGCGGTGGGTAGCGTGGGGAGGCTCCCGGGAGGGCGGCTTGCCATCGTCTGCCTGAAAGACGAGCTGGCCCCGGACCCGGCCGCCATCCTCGCGGGGCCGGGCGGGCTCGGGGAAGGCACCTTCGCGGTGGTCATCAAGCCCTTCGTGTCCATGGACCCGCCCATAGTGCTGCAGCGGGTGGAAAAGGCCATCCCGCTCCCCAAGGGGGTCACCATGCACTACGACCAGGCCACCGGGGCCCTGACCTTGGCCGGCCAGGCCAACCTGGGCTGGATAATGGAGACCAGGGAGAGGGCCCTCACTATCCCGGGGGTCAGCAGCCTGGACTTCACCGGCCTGACCGATCCCAGGACCAGCCAGATGCAGGAGCTCGTGGACGAGATAAACGGGGTGGTCATCCACTTCCCGCTCAACAAGGCCGACCCGGTGCCGGATGACCAGGCGAAGCTCAACAAGGCGGTGGACGACCTGGTGGCCCTGGAGAGGCTCTGCTCCCAGATGCAGATATCCGTGAGCCTGGTCATCTACGGGCATGCCGACGCCATAGGCCAGCCCAGGCGCAACTACGAGCTCTCCCTCGAGCGTTCCCACACGGTCGCGGCCCTGCTCTACACCAGGGGCTCCTTCATGCCCATAAGGAACCTCGGCATGGGCTCAAGGGCCAGCGGCTCGGAGTCCGGCGAGAACGAGGAGGACCCGGACAAGAGGCGCATAGAGCTGAGGGTCCTGGTGGGCGCCGAGGACAGCGCCCCGGAGGGGCACTTGGCCCAAGGGCCCGGCCAGGCCAAAGACCCCGACTGACGGGGGCGCTTTCCGAAAGCCCTTGGCCCTTTCCAAATGCACTATTTTTTCATATAATGGATATCGGCTTTTTTGGGGCCCTGACGCAAGCCCGGCCCGTCCCGGGCGGGCCAGGGCAGGTGATCGGGCTGAATTAGGCCATTTTAGGGCCTTTTTGCCGATAATTGGGCCGCTTGTGGCAATTTTGGGCTTTGTTATGTATATTAGGCCCGCCCATTGAGGATCCTTGCCTAATATTACGCCTATATAGCGCGAGCCCAGCCCGGGCCGGCACCATGCCCTGGGCCCCATGAACGCCCGCCACCCCCGAAAAGCGAAGCCCGGCCACGGAACCCCGACCCGGCAGGGCCAACGGCGGCCCCAAGGGCCTCCCGCCCGGGGCGCCCCCAACACCAGCGGGGCTCGAAGGGGCAGCCTGGTACCCGCCGCCAGGCCCAAACTCTCCCAAAACGGACTTCATCGAATGATTAATAAAAAGATTTGCATGCTCGGGGCTTTCTGCGTGGGAAAGACCGCACTTGTGCGACAATACGTCAGCTCCATCTTCTCGGACAACTACCTCTCCACGGTGGGCGTCAAGATAAGCAAGAAGGTGGTGAACGAAGGGTCCGGCGACATCTCCTTGGTCCTGTGGGACATGGAGGGCCAGGATCACTATTCCACAGTGAACCTCTCCTACCTACGCGGCGCGAACGGCCTGCTATTCGTGGTGGACGGCACCAGGGGCGAGTCCCTCTCCGTCGCGCTGAAGCTCCGGGCCGAGTCCATAAAGCTCCTGGGCCCGGAGATCCCCCATTACTTCCTTGTGAACAAGGCGGATCTCGAGCAGGAATGGGAAATCACCCAGAAGGTGCTCACCACCTTGGAGGCCAGGGGCATAAAGATCCTGAAGACCAGCGCCAAGACCGGGCTCAACGTGGAGCAGACCTTCGCTAGCCTCACCAAGGACATGATGGGCCAGGAGAGGGCCACCGCCCCCTAGGGGCGCTGGCCGCGGGCCGCCAAGATACCACATATTGGCCCCCGGCCGGGGCCATGGCGGGCCTTGCGGGTCGCCCCCTTCCAGGAGACTAACGTGAAAAGCAAGAGCGCGGGCCAAGTCCCCGGCGACAACGGGGCCATGGGCCTCGAATTCCTGACGATACTGGAGTACGCCATCCTAAGGCGCGTAAAGCCCATGAGCTACGAGTACTACGGGCACGTGCCGGCCTTCTACTCCAAGATCTTCCCCTCCCCGGAAAAGGGCGTGCCCTGCCCCATGCCTTGGAACCACTCCTTCATGCTGGAGTACTTCCTCCTGGACGCGGAGGACTTCTTCAGCCAGCCCCACATGGTGGGCGAAAAAATAAACTCCGGCATATGGCTTGAGACGATAGAGAAGACAGGCGAGGAAATCCCCCTGATAGCCAAGGCCTGGCAACTCTCGAACGAGCAGGTGATAACCATCCAGGTAATCCACGAGGAGTACGCGGAAAGGCTAAGGATACTAAGGAAGGCGCGCATCGAGCTAATCGAGCGCAGGAAGATATCCGACTCGCTCAACTCGTTCAAGAAGAAGGCCCTGTTCGACGCCATGACCAAGCTCTACAACAAGGGGAGCTTCATGGACATACTCCAGGAGCAGGTGGAGAAATTCAGCACCTACGCCCCCTCCATGGCATTGTTCATAATCGACGTGGACCACTTCAAGGACGTGAACGACACCATGGGGCATCTCGCGGGCGACTCGATCCTTGTGCAGGTGGCGGACTGCCTAAGGAACTCCCTTAGGAAAAACGACTTCCCGGCCCGCTACGGCGGCGACGAGTTCACCATAATCGCCCCGGACACCAACATGGAGCAGTCCCAGAAGCTCGCCGAGAAACTCAGGGCCCGCATAGAGGCCCACGACTTCAACACGGAAGGCCCCAAGGTCACAATCTCCGTGGGCTACACCATCTACAGGCCCGGGGAGACCGTCCAGAACTTCATCCGCAGGGCCGACCGCGCCCTCTACGACGCCAAGCAGCAGGGCCGCAACCGCGCCTGCTTCAGGGATCCCTGGCTGATTGACGACGAGGAAGAGGAAGGCGAGAACGGGGCCAGGCCCCAAAGGACCTTTGGGACCGCCCATGACGAGAACGAGGGCGACGTCCTTCCGGGCATAACCGAAGACGAGCTAGCGAGAAAGCTGGAGGGCCTCAAGGGCCAAACCGTAAACTACAGCGACATGGACCAAGCGGACGAACCCTTCATGGAAGGCGATCCGGACGAAAAATCCTAAGGCTTCCGAAAATTGCCCGGGAAAAAAAGCGCGGCCCCCAATGCGGCCAAACCCAAAACGACCGCAAAGGATGCCGCAGGCTTACCGCCCCATGGGAAATCCCAAAAGAACCACTTGAAAGCCAATGACCCAACAAGCCAAGGGCGCAAGGCAATCTGCGCCCTGACCGTCGCCTCGTCCGACTCAGGGGCCGGGGCCGGGATCCAGGCGGACCTCAAGGCATTCGCGGCCCACGGCATCTACGGGCTTTCCGCAATCGCGGGCATCACCGCGCAAAACACCCAAGGGGTGCTAGCCGAACTCTACCTCGGCCGCGGCCTGCTGACTTCCCAGCTTAAGGCCTTGTCCCAGGACTTCAGGGTATCCGCCATCAAGGTGGGGCTTTTGGGGACGGAGGCCAACGCGCTTGCGCTTCGGGACTTTCTGGCGAAAGGGTCCTTTGGCGATGCCCCCGTGGTCCTGGACCCCGTCATGTGCAGCGCGACCGGGCACACGTTCCTTAAGCCCGCAGCCGTCCGGGGCGTGATTAAATTATTCGGGAAGGCCTTCCTAATCACGCCCAACATGTTCGAGGCCGCGGCCCTTAGCGGCCGAAAGGTCCTAAAGTTCGAGGACTTCCTCGAAGCCGCGAAAACCCTTATTTCCTCCGGCGCGAAAAACGTGCTGGTCAAGGGGGGGCACCTAAAAAGCGAGCCCAAGGACCTTTTGCTTACCCAAGAGGGGCAAGTGGTGGTTTTTTCGGGCCGGAGGGTCAAGACCAACAACGACCACGGCACGGGCTGCACCCTGTCTTCCGCCATCGCCGCGAGGCTTGCGACCGGGATGGGCTTGGTAGACGCCATCCGCCATGCCAAGGAATACGTAGCGAACGCCATGGAACAGGGGCCTGCGGTAGGCAGGGGCCACGGGCCCCTTGACCACTTTTACGCGTTCAGGGACCGGCCCTTCGCACGGCTTGGGGATGAAACGGGGCTTGTCGACGTGTCGTACGAGGGTCATGCCAAAGATTAAGACAATATCAAAGCTAATATTTAACCAATATCAAAACAATATAAAACCAACATAAGACCAAAAACCAATATCAAAAACACGCTTGCCCTCCAATAGCCACGCCACATAAGGAGCATGTAGATGACATTTGCGGCACACCTCGCCAAGGTGCGCGAGAAATCCCCCTTGGTACTCTGCCTTACCAACTTCGTTACGGTGACGGAGTGCGCAAATGCCCTTCTCGCGATAGGGGCCTCCCCTGTCATGAGCCTGTCAAAGGACGATGCGGCGGAACTTGCCTCCATGGCCTCGGCACTTGTCCTTAACATCGGGACCATCGATGCGGGCTTTTTGGAGACAATGCTCGCGGCCGCACAGGCCGCGAACGCAAGGGAGATCCCGGTGCTCTTGGACCCTGTAGGCGCCGGGGCCACGGCCGAGAGGCTAAGGGCCTCAAGGCGCATCCTTGAAGAGGCCAGGCCCTCGATTGTGAGGGGAAACGCCTCGGAGATCAGGGCCCTCCTCGACATAGGGGGCCCCAAGCAGAAAGGCGTCGACGCGGCCTCCCCAGAGGAGGGATCCCACGCAGAAAAGGACGCCCATAGCTTGGCCGTCGCCTTGAACACCGTGGTCGCGGTGACAGGGAAGACCGATCACGCGACCGACGGGAGGAAATCCCTCTCGGTCGAGGGCGGCTCGGAGCTTCTTACAAAGCTTACCGGCACGGGGTGCATGCTCTCGGCCATGATGGCAGCCTTCGTGGCCGCCAACCCGCAAGAGCCCTTGGACGCAGCGGGCTCGGCGCTCGCGCTTCTAAAGAAGGCCGGGGAACGCGCCGAGTCGGGGCTTACCAGGGCACTCGCCCTGGGCGAGTTCAAATCGAGGCTCTTTGACAACCTCGCAATCGCGTAAGCCCGGACTTATTCGGCCCTGCCTTTTGCAACCAACTGGGAATGGCCGATATTTGCCGCAATTTCCATAAACCCTGTGATTTGTTTGTTTTTGGGGTGATTTTTGGAATTTCCGAAATGGCGGCATACGCAAATGCCAGGAAATCCCATGCATTTACGGGGCTTCCCCAAGACAAGGTATAATAAGCCCCGGCAATTCGGGATTTGGGCAAAATCAGGAATTACTTGCGGAACGCCATGGCGTTTTTCAAAGGCCAAAGGCTTACGCCAATTTGCCCCTTTGGGCAAACAAACGCGAAAAGGCCCATCGCGGCCTTGCTTAATGGATGACTCCGGGATACCATGCACCAAACAAGCGGGAAAAAGCATAACAAGGCGGGACGGCCAAAACGCGCCCTCCGCCGGGGGGATGCGGGATGAAGGACAGGCTTTTGAAGGAAAGGCTTCTTCTGACACTTGTGATTGGCAGGCAGGACGCGCCTGGCAAAGACATCCGGGACATAGCCCTCGCGGCCTTCAAGGGCGGGGCCACCGCCCTTCAGCTTCGGGAGAAAACCCTAAGCGACAGGGAGCTCTACGAGGATGCCCTGTCGCTAGCCACGCTCGCGAGGGAACTTGGCAGGCTCTTCATCGTCAACAACCGGGTGGACATCGCCCTCGCGGTGGACGCGGACGGCGTGCACCTGGGGGAAGAGGATCTCCCCCTGGAGGCCGCGAGGGGGATGCTCCCTAGGGGCTGCGTCCTGGGCTTTTCGGCAAGTTCCAAGGAAAAGGGGGCCGAGGCCATCCTGAAGGGCGCGGACTACCTTGGGGTAGGGGCCCTGTACCCCTCCCCGTCCAAGCCGGAGGCCCCGGTGCTGAGAGCTAACGAGGTGGGCCCCATAATATCCCTCAAATGGCCGACCGTGGGCATAGGGGGCATTAGCCTCGCCAACGCGCAGGACGCCTGGGCCATGGGGTTTACCGGGCTTGCGGTTATCTCGGCCATCGCCCAAGCCGGGGACCCGGAGGGGGCCGCAAGGGAACTCATCTCGCTAAGGCCCAAGGCCAAAGCGTGAAGGGAATAGGCGCTGGGTCGGGCTTTGGGCCAAGGGCTCAGTAGAAGGTGAGTCTTTCCGGGAGCACGGCCTCCCAAGGCTCCTGGTGGGATTCCTCGTAGGCGTTTATCTCGTCCTGGAGGGCCAGGGTCTGGGCTATCTCGTCGATACCGGCGAGGAGCGATCTGCGCCTGTGGGGGTCTATCTCGAAGGTGGCCTTCCAGCCGTCTGAGCCCTCCAGGGTCTGGTTCGCGAGATCCACCTCAAGGGTGTAGCCTGGGTTCCGCTCTATGCGCTCTATTATCTCGGAGACAAGCTCGTCCGGCTGCTCGATTAGGAGGAGCCCCACCTTGAAGCTGTTGTTCCGGAAGATGTCGCCGAAACTCGGGGCAATCACTGTCTTGAAGCCGTAATCCTCCAGGGCCCACGCCGCGTGCTCCCTGCTGGAGCCGCAGCCGAAATTCTCCCGGGAGACCAGCACCCCCGCCCCCTGGTAGCGGGGCTGGTTGAGGATGAAGCCGGGGTCGGGGCTCCCGTCGGGCAGAAAGCGCAGATCGTTGAACAGGTTGGCTCCGAAACCGGATCTCTCTATCTTTTTCAGGAACTGCTTCGGGATTATCAGATCCGTGTCCACGTTGGGCCTGTCCAGGTATGCCGCAACCGCCGAAAATGTCTCGAATGATTTGACCATAGTGCCACCTAAGCGATATCAAAGGCTTGCGCCATCCCTATTTATATCGCAAAAAGGGCCTTTTGTGAAGACAGGGG
>JAITKK010000157.1 GCA_031278475.1 Deltaproteobacteria bacterium | reverse complement strand
GCCACTTTTTACACCTCTCCGGTAGCGGGGGGTTTTTTCGAAGGCATCAAGAATGGTAAACCCTTGCAATTATTCCCAATAAGCACGGCTTAAAGCGCAACAAAAAGCATAACAATACGCGCAACAAAAATCACAACAATACGCGCAACAAAATCATCGCCGTTAATACCAACAAAACCCAGCAAAACCAATAACTTCCATGTTCGGCCAAAAATTTCCCGGCATCCCCCAACAGCACTGAACTTACCCCAATTTGACTCAAATTGCCCCAAATTGCCCCAACTTGCCCCAACTTGATTTGCCTAATCTCCGTCCTATCCCACAGGTTCTCATGCCGTTTTGGTGCCCTACAAGGCAACATATCCCAGCATTCTATGACATTTCCCAACATTTCATTACATAGGCCCCATAGGCATGGGCTCAGCCGCATCCTGCCATTTGGCATCAGTTTCTATCAAATAGACCAATAGAGCAATAGACCAATGGACAATCAGACCATCATACCAACAGACCCTTAAGCCACATGCGCTTTCACATGACAAACCCGCGCCAATGCCCATGCGGCAATGATTTTTCAAACTTGTTCCCCTTTGTGCCTACCCACACAACCCCATCAAGCGCAAAGCACCGAAAACACTTGACATTCCGGGCAATGGATCCTATAAGGTAATTGCCGGAATGCCCTTGGCGCGGTGCCAGGGGCATCCCATACGCATCAAAGCGCATCCAAGGCGCATCAAAGCGCATCCAAGGCGCTTTCGTGCCGCAGTAGCACGACCAAGACCACGCATGAGCTGAGACAGAAGGCCTATCTTGACGAAGAACCCGAACGACCTCGATGACAGCATAGGAAGCGGCATAGACGCAAGCCAAGTGGACCTCGGCGCCCTGTCGGAAGAGCCGGCGGCCGGCTCCGCCAGCGGCCCCGGGCAGGGCGAGGGCTACCTGCATTTCCCCAAGGCAAGGCGCGACAAGCCCCTCGGGGCAGGACCCGCGCAGGCCCAGGGGGCGGCCGCTGCGGCCCCCCGGGGGAAGGTCCCTTCGTCCCTTGACTCGGCCGACAACGAGCCCAGCCTGGGGGATCCCACCTTCGCCGACGGGGATCGCCTGGGGCTTGCTGATTTCGACGAACCCGGCTCCCCTTCAGGGGAGGGGGCTGGGGAGGGCCATGAGGAAGGCCTTGAGGATGGGCACGAGGAAGGCCTTGAGGAAGGCCAGGACGATCCCGTAGGCGCCAACTCCAAGGCCAAGGGCGGCAAGAAGAAGAAGGAAAAGAAGAAAAGGGGCCTGCTCCTCAGGGCGGGCATCGCCTTCCTGTGGTTCCTCCTTGGGGCATTCCTGTTCGGCAGCGCCGTGTGCTTCCTTACCTACGTCTACTTCTCCCAAGGGCTCCCCAGCGTTGAGAGCCTCAGGAACTACGAGCCCAAGACGGTCACCTTCTTCTACTCCGACGACGGGCGGGTCATAGGCGAGTTCTTCACCGAGAGGCGCATAGTCGTGCCGCTCTCAAGGATCCCCGAGCACGTGCGGGAGGCCTTCCTGGCCGTGGAGGATGCCGAATTCTTCCAGCATCAGGGCGTCAACATAAAGTCCGTGGTGAGGGCGGCCATCAACAACTTCCGCAGCGAGAGCATCCAGGGCGGGTCCACCATCACGCAGCAGCTCATAAGGGGCATGCTTCTGTCCCCGGAGAGGAAGGTGTCCCGCAAGATAAAGGAGATGATACTGGCCTTCAGGCTGGAGACCACGCTCACCAAGGACCAGATCCTAGGCATGTACCTCAACCAGATCTACCTGGGCCAGGGCAGCTACGGGGTGGAGGCCGCGGCAGGGGCCTACTTCGACAAGCACGTGGAGGATCTGACGGTCGCCGAGGCGGCCCTCCTTGCGGGCATCACCCAGTCCCCCGAGGGCAAGAACCCCTTCAGGCAGCCCCAGGAGGCAAGGTCCCGCCAGCGCCACGCCCTGGACAGGATGGTGGCCGAGGGATTCCTGACCAAGGACGAGGCCGAGGCCGCCAAGGCCGAGGTGCTCATGTTCAGGGGGGAGCAGCCCAACCCCAACACAACCGAGTCACCCTACTTCACGGAGCACGTGAGGCGGCTCCTTGTGGCCAAGTACGGCGAGGACAGCCTCTACAACGACGGCTGGCAGATCCACACCACGGTCAACATAGAGGCCCAGAGGGCCGCGGACCGGGCCACGGCCCGCGGCCTCTGGGAGTACGCGAGGCGCAGGGGCTTCAAGGGCCCTATCGCCCACCACGCGACCGACGAGGCGATCCATGCGGCCCTGGCCGCAATTGACGCGAAGCTGCCGCCGGAGGGCCTTTACCAGGACCGCCTGTACGAGTCGGTCGTACTGGAGGTCAGGGCCGACTCCCTGGTGGTGGCGGTCGGTTCCTACCAGGGCGAGATTGCCAAACCCGGCCTGCAGTGGATACTGGCCAAGGGGGCGCTCCCGAAGCAGCTGAAGAGGGGCGACTCCGTCTGGGTGCGCCTGGCCGGGGCGGGGGAGGCCGGGCCCGGCGAGCTCTCGGAGGGAAAGGAGCTCGCCCTCAGGAGGATAGCCGAGGGGACCGGGTCGGAGGCCTCGAGGTCCTTCGTCCTGGAGCAGAAGACCGACGTGCAGGTGGCTCTCCTCAGCATGGACCTCTCGGACGGCTCGATCAGGGCCATGGTGGGCGGCAGGGATTTTTCCGAGAGCCAGTACAACAGGGCTACCCAAAGCCAGAGGCAGCCCGGTTCCTCCTTCAAGCCCATAGTCTACTCCGCGGCCATGGACAACGGCTTCACCCCGGGCTCGGTCATGGTCGACGGGCCCGTGGTGATAGACGACGTGGGCAGCCGCAGGCGCTGGAAGCCCATGAACTCCGACGCCAAGTTCCTGGGGCCCATGCCGCTCTACAACGCCCTGGTGTCCTCCAGGAACCTGGTCTCCGTGAAGGTATTGGAGGTGATAGGCTTCAAGGCACTCCAGGACACGGCCCGCAGCATGGGCATCAAGACCCAGCTGCCGGAGAGCCTGGCCGTGGCCCTGGGCTCCCACGGCATAACCATGCCCGAGATGGTGACGGCATACAGCTCCTTCCCCAACCAGGGCCTGAGGGTGGAGCCCCGCTTCATCACCAAGATATTGGATCGCCATGGAAACGTCGTTGAGACCTTCGAGCCGGAGTTCTTCCAGGCCCTGTCCCCTGCCACCGCCTGCGAGCTAACCTGGATGCTGCGGGGCGTGGTGGCCCAGGGCACGGGCACCTCGGTCAAGCCATTGGACCGCCCGGTGGGCGGCAAGACCGGCACCACCAACGACTTCTCCGACGCCTGGTTCGTGGGCTTCACCCCTGAGTACGTGACCGCCGTCTGGATGGGTACCGACGAGCTCAAGGCCAGGGGCGTGGGCGAGGTGGGGGGCAGGGCGGCGGGCCCCATCTTCCTCTATTACATGCAGGATGTCCTGGCCGGGGTGCCCGTGACCGAGTTCAAGGTCCCGGAGGGTGCCCAGATAGTCCCTGGCGGGGCCTTCGGCATCTGCTACAAGGAGGGCACGGTCGGAACCGGCTACTCCGAGAAAACGGTCATACCCGAGAACATCCCGGAAGAGGACTTCCTCAGGTGGGAGATGGACGGGAACATGGCCCAGGACGCACAGCCCCCGGCAACGCTTTAGCCAAAAGCCCCCAACAAAAGCACCAATACACCCCAACAAAAGCCCCAAAACCACCCAACAAAAGCCCCAAAACCAACGCCAAATACCCAAATCCCTTTCAATGCAGCTCCCTGAAGAACACGAACTCCCGGTTCGGGTACATCGTGGGATGGAATATCGCGAAGAGCTCGTCCGCTATCTCGTCGAGCCTCCCGAAGGACTCGTAGAAGATGGGCAGGGTCGCGAATGCCCTCCCGTCCGGGCCCAGGGGCCTCAGCGGGGCTAGGTTGCTGTTCTGGCGGATTATGTCCTCCTTGCTCCCGTTCAGCTGGTAGGGATCCGGGTAAAGCACCAAGACGTCCGCGTCCCTCCCAACCTCCACGAAGTGCTCCAAGGACACCTCTATGGTGGAGTCCCCCTTCACGTGGGAGAAGAGGTAGTCGGCCCCGAGCCGCGGGATCATCTCCCCCACCCAGTTCTCCCCGGGCTCAACGAATACCCTCTTCTCGAAGACCACGGCCCACATGACCTTGGTCTTGGGGAGACCGGCGGAGCGAGCGTCAAGCGCGGCCAGGGCCTCCTCCACCCGGTCCTGGAAGGCCCTGGCCTCCCTGTCCTTCCCGGCGAAGGCGGCGATGTAGTCCACGAAGAACATCCTGGCCTCCAGGCTGTTGTCCAGAGGCGAGTAGCTGACCGAGGTTGGGAGCCCCATTTCCTCCAAAATTTCCGCGTCCCGCAGCGAGGGGCACAGGACCAGATCCGGCTCCAACGATTTCACCAGCTCGTAGTTCATCGGGTAGGGTTGCCCCAGGTATGTGATCTTTCCCTCCTTGTAGCGTTCACTGAGCCTTGGGCTGTAAACCTCTTCCTGTTTGAGGGACAAGGCTATGACGCTGTCGGCCATGCCCAGGCTCTCCATGATGCCAGCGTCGAACTCTCCCGTCGCGACGGCCACCCTCTTGACCGGCACCCTCACCGCCTGGATGTCCGGGTAGCCCCGGGGAAGCGCGGCCCCCTCGCCAACCAATGCAAGCGGCCGCCCGGCTGCGTCCCGGGCCAGCACGTAGTTCTCCATGTTTTCCAGGGAATAGAAGGTCTTTCCGGCACTCAGGCTTTTGTGCCGCTGGCCAGAGACCGCGTAGGTCAAGAAGAGCACGATCACGATCAAGACGAGCGGTATGGCCACGAAGGCGAAGGTTATGAGCCGTCCCGAACGCTTCGCTTCCCTTAATTCCTTGGTGTCTACTTCCGTCATGGCGATCCTTCCAGCCAAGGGGCCCGGGCGAAAGGCCGCCCGGGGCGCTTTCCGGCACTTGCCCGGAAGTCAAAGGGCAGGCCGGAAAGGGTGCTTGGATACGAGGCCTTGCGACGGAGTGAGGATGCGGGAAGCCGGATAGGGGAAAATCAATTGGGCCCTTGGGCCAGAGTATGCCAGGGAATGCTTGGCGATGCCTGGCAACGCTTGGCAAAGGGCTTGTCCCGATGGTCAGCGGCTTTTTTGGGTGTCGGATTTTTTTCAGCGCAAAGCTAAGGATGCTTGGCGCAGGCATACCAAAAGTATATCAAATGGCCGGGTTTGCGCAAGTCCCGGCCTGTGCTGGGAAAGCCTCGAAGCCACCCATGGGACGTTTCGATGGAATGGCTGCAATCTGTCCCAAAAAATGTTTCCTACGAATAAGGAATGCCAGCGCATTGTGGCTGTTGGCATGGAGTGTATGTCTCTGAGGTGGGGCAAGCTCTTTGGGGAAGAAAAAAGGAGCGATAGGCAATCTGATCGGAAAAAAACAAATAGGGGAAAAAAGTGGAAAAAGATATTAAAATATTTGTAATTACAAAATTTATGGAATTATAAAGCGTATTTTATAAAATTGAAAGATTAAAACCAGTAAAAATTTATAATTTAGTGTTAATATAAGACTAAAATTAAAAATTTATATGCAAAAAAAGAATATGAACCCGCTTAGCATTCTCAAGGGCTGGGTGAAATATGGCATGGGTTGGCCACATTCGGGAACAAAATGCTTTGGGAGGCGTGGGGCACATTGATCAAGTCAAATATGGAACCAGTAAATGCGCTTCAAGTTGGGTATTTTCGCCAAGGTCAAATAAACAAGGCTTAAAAGAGAGGATGCAGGATCAAAAAAGACCTCGATCCTTGGCTAAACTATGCGGTTTTATTGACAAGTATGGCAATTGTTGATTAAATCGATTGGGAAGGAAGACCCACTATCGGGGAATAAAACACTGAAAAAGAAATAGGTGGCCAAAGGAAAGATTTCAGGCGGACGCTCTTTTTGGTTCTCTGTTGCAATGGAAGCAACGGTTGAACCAAAAAACGGAAACATCTCGATATCGGTGGAAAACCATAAGAAAATTGATGAAATCATCTTTTGGGGCTATTTTATATAGGAGTAGTTATTTTGCCGAAAAAAAAATTTAAAATCAACTTGATATTTCGTCTGTTGATTGCCATCATCCTTGGGATATTATTGGGCGAATTCGCCCCAATGTTCATAAACCGCATTGTAGTGACCATTTCAGGGTTGTTTGGTTCGTTTTTGCTGTTTGTGATACCTTTGTTGATTTTGTCCTTCGTGACAATGGGTATCGCGGATCTGACCCAAGGGGTTGGCAAGCTCTTGGGATTTTCCGCAATTTTGGCATATGTGTCCACAGTTACAACCGGAATGATTGCCTATCTGATCGCATCGGATATTTTTCCGAGGTTTGTGATAACCCATAAGTTCTATGAGCATGGTGAAGAAACGCTCGAAACCGTAGCGGCCTACTTCACATTCCCAATACCACCGATTATGACCGTTCCGTCCGCACTCGTCCTTGCGTTCATATTCGGCATCTGCATCAGTATGAGAAAAGGGACGGACGTAGGCAAGTTTCTCTACGGCCTTTCCCACGATCTATCAGAAGTAATCAACATGGTTCTTCATGGAATGATAATTCCATTGCTTCCGATATTCATCTGCGGGACATTCGTGAGTTTGACGGTATCCGGGGAAACCTATGCTCTTTTAAATGTGCTTTGGAAGGTATTCTTGACTGTCATATGCCTGCACATAGTTTACCTATTTGTGGTTTATTTCATAGCGGGGTTGATAAGCGGTAAACCATTTCTGAAAATGATGAAAAACCAGATACCTGGGTACCTGTCAGCTTTTGGCACACAGTCCTCGGCAGCAACCATTCCCGTGAACCTGCAGTGCGCGGAGGCAAACGGAATACCGAAAGAAATTCGTAATTTCGTAATCCCCCTCTTCGCAAACATCCACATGCCGGGCTCGATGACCACTATCACCTGCTGCACGACTGCCGTTCTCCTGATGTATGGCATGGACTATGATATTAAGATAATGTTTGGGTTTATTGCGACGCTAGGCATAGTCATGATGGCATCCCCTGGGGCACCGGGAGGGTCCATAATGTCCGCACTCCCCTTCCTCCCATTGGTGGGCATACATTCAGATGGGGCTTTGGCAAGCATTCTCATAAGCCTCTACATAACGCAGGATAGTTTCGGGACGGCTTGCAACGTTTCTGGTGACAATGCCTTGGCTGCGATAATCGACAAGGTGAACAACAAATTCATTAAGAAAATCAAAGATGACGCACCTGTAGGCGTACTAGATAAGTCATAATTGGAATAACTACGTGGCTTTTGTGATATCTTGGTACATGGCCATTAATTTTGCGAATATGCTGATTTCTGTTATAGTATTTCTGGTAAGTTTATAAGCCTCCATAACGGCACAATCGAGATTTTGGTGGGCTTTTAAAAGTGGTTCAGGCATTTTTGAAGGCGTATAGAGCTCCGCAAGCGATTTATTCGGAAAGTGAATGCGTGAGCTTAGTACCCCTTGCGCCGCCTTCCTAATAGCCTCTTTTTCATTTTTGTTAGCCTGAGGCCAAGGGAAATTATTGTAAACTATGTCTTTTGAATAACGATAGTCGGCTTTGAGACGACCGCAGACAATCCTTACCCAGGCCATATGGACGTTTGATGTGAGTATCCCAAAGTGGTACAGTAGTGTTTCCTTGGTTCCGGGAATCATGTGGACGCTACTGTTTGCGATGATTTCCGGTGGGACAAAACCTATTGGAATGTAGTGTCTATTTTTCGATGAAACACGAGGAATTAGGATATATTCGCTATCTGGTTGGCGGTTCTCCATAAAAAGCATAGGGCTCTTTGCTAATTTTCGAGTGCTTTGTTTCTTGCTTTCCAACCTGAACTCCCTTACTTTGTCGAGACGTTTTCTGATCCATAGGATAGAGCGGACTTCATCTGGATTTGCATCAACAAGCCATAAGCAATATTGCTCATAATTGTTGATAAAATCATGGGCACCACATATTCGTTTTATATATTTTAGAGCCTGTGGGTGGCGACTCAGTAGTTTCTGCCGCTCCGCTGGTGTCAGCATCAAAAATCCACCGTCTACCGATTTATTCCCCCAGACCATCTTAGGTACATCGCAAATCGGATTGTTTCTGCTTTCAATAAAGACGGTTGGAGCGTCGATCAGATATTGGTTAATATTAGGGGTTGTTTTGATGCGACTGAATCCGATAATCACGCAATATACTTGAGCATTGGATTTGGCAAGGTTATTCCATTTGAAGGCTGGTACTTTGAAATTGATGTAGAGCCCATCACTTATTAGCGGTTTCCATACCGCCGTTGCTTGTTCACCTTGGTTGATGGAGTTGGTTGATACAAAGGCGCATCTAATATTCGTTCCCATAATATAATTGGCGGCTTTGAAAAACCAAGCGGCAACATAATCGATTTTGGCAAGCCCTGATACTCTGAGAATATCCTGTTTTTGCTCCAAGCTTTGGTTTGAGTATCCAACAAAAGGGGGGTTACCGAAAATAAATGAAAGTTCTTGCTTTGCTACCACATTCTCCCAATTTATGTTAAGAGCATTGGAGTGTACTATCGTTGGGCTATTTGGCACAGGTGATTGTGGGAAAGTATTGTTGAAAACGTTAGATGTTGCAGTAATATTTTGATGACTCATCAAAAATAAGCCGAGCTTTGCTATTTGACAGGCGAAATAATCATTTTCTATCCCGTAAAATTGGTGCAAACCAACCTTAGTTAAGATACGTATTCTATCTGTGGATTTATTGTGTGATTTTAAATGTTTTATGGCATCTTGTTCCAATTGAAGGAGTTCACGGTATGTGATTATGAGAAAATCCCCGCTTCCGCAGGCCGGGTCAAGGAATTTCAATTGGCTGATTTTTTGAAGAAAAGCTTGAAGCTTTTTGGGATATTCCTTTACGCTTTCATACTCATTTTTAAGATCATCTAAAAACAAAGGTCTTATGAGTTTTAGGATGTTTTCCTCTGACGTGTAATGTACCCCAATTTCCCGGCGTTTGGTTTTATCCATTGCACCTTGAAATATCGCACCGAAAAGGAGTGGGCTAATTTTGTTCCAGTCAAAAATCACGCAATCAAGTAGCAGTTTACGAAAATGAGCGTCAAAATCCGCCTTTGGCAAGGGTTCATCGAAAATCCCAATAGTAAAATTTGGAATATTTTTAAATTTTTCTGGTACTTTTGTATTGTTTTTGCGCTCAATACCGCTCATATTAAGGGATTTGAAAAGGGATTCTAATTTTGATGATAAATCGGAGCCGTCTCTTTTGGAGCTTTTCAGGTATCCTAAAAGCATGCCCTTTTGAAATATTCCATTATGCTCGGAAAAAAAGCAGAAAAGCAGGCGTATAAGAAAAACCCCAAGGTCATGGCCTAAGAATCCAAATTTTACCAGCTGTTCATGCAACTCAGACATTTGTAGTGCTGCATCAAAATCTTGGATTTGTAGCTGTGTTTCCAAGTTTTCCTGCAATATTTTATCATCATGCCGTTTCATAAAAGTCACACATGGCCTAAATTTGGTAAATTATGTAAAGTTTTGATCTTAGGTGACGCTTTATTGATTTGGGATTTTTCAGATGTTTTCATTTGGTACATTTGCATCAGTTTCGTTAATATGTCGGATTCTGTGA
>JAITKK010000135.1 GCA_031278475.1 Deltaproteobacteria bacterium | reverse complement strand
GGCGGGGAGCCTGAGTTCGGGACCCTGTCCTTCTACGTGAAGGCCCTTGGGGCCTTCATACTGGTGATAGCCTGCCTTCTGATCTTCCTCAAGCTCCTGGGCCGCTTCGGCGCGGGGAGGAGGCTCAAGGGCGGGCTGGCGTTCACCATGAAGGGGACCCTTCCCCTGGACTCCAGGCGCTACCTCGCGGCCGTGGAGGTGGACGGGAGGCTCCTCATAGTGGGCGTGACCCCGGAGCGCATAAGCCCCATAGCCCACTGGGCCGAGGACGGGCGCGAGGGCGGGAAGGGCGATCTCGGGGGGCTCCCGGGGCTGGGGATTGACGAGGCGGACGAGGGCGAGGCACCGGGCTTCGCCCGGGGCTTCGGGGCGGAGCTTGCCAAGGGGCCGCTTGCGGCTCCCCGCGGCGCCGACGATTCGAAGGAGCCCGCCTTCTACAGGGGCAAGACGGAGGAGGAAGAGGCCATGGAGGCGAGGCTTGACCTGGGTCTGGACGAAACGCCATTCGAGGGCCCGGATACCAACGACGACTTCTCCGGCAAGGACAAAGGGGAGCCGGGCAAGTGACCAAGGAAGGCGGAGGGCGGCTAGGGTCCGCCTTGGCCCTGGTGGAGGGGCATCTCAGAAGGGCATCCCTCCCGGGGCTTCTGATAGCCGCGTTGTGCCTTCTGGCCTTGCTCTTGCCGGTTGGGGACATCCTTGCCCAGGGCGAGGGCAACATCGTGCCCATCCCCACCGTGAACCTGAGCCTGGACGGGAGTTCCGAGCCGGACCGCATAGCTACCGTCATAAACGTGATGTTCATCCTGACGGTCCTGGCCCTGGCCCCCTCCATACTGGTCATGATGACCTCCTTCGTGCGCATCGTGGTCATATTCAGCTTCATGCGGCAGGCCATGGGCACCCAGCAGACCCCGCCCAACCAGGTGATCATAAGCCTCGCGTTGTTCCTGACCTTCTACATAATGCTCCCGGTATGGCAGAACATGGAGCAGAGGGCATTCAAGCCCTTCATGGCAAACGAGATAGGCCAGAGCGAGGCCCTGGAGAGGGCCCTGCTCCCAATCCGGGAGTTCATGTTCCTCCAGACAAGGGAGAAGGACCTCGCCCTGTTCATGCGCATCGCGGGCGACGGAAAGCCCTACGACAAGTCCGAGGTCCCGACCACGAGCCTCATACCCGCGTTCATAATCTCCGAGCTCAAGACGGCGTTCACCATAGGCTTCCTGCTCTACATGCCCTTCCTCGTGATAGACATGGTGGTCGCCTCCGTCCTCCTGTCCATGGGCATGATGATGCTCCCGCCGGTTATGATATCCCTGCCTTTCAAGCTGATGCTCTTCGTGCTGGTGGACGGGTGGAACCTGTTGGTGGGCTCGGTGGTGCGCAGCTTCGGGGACGTGCCTTCGGCAATCGGCCTGCCGCCCGGCTAGCCCCGGGCCGGGGCCCGCCCCGGCCCGGCACCCCCATGCCGTCGCGCATGTTTTCGCGTCTTTCGCACAATCACGCCTGTCAGGGCTTTTTTCGCATGACGGGGCCTAGGCAAGGCCTTTCGGACAAGAGGCCCGGGACGGGCCCGGAAGGGGTGGGACGATGACAGTGGAGTTCGTCATAGACTTCGGGCGCAGGGCCATGGAGCTGATACTCATGATATCCCTCCCCATGCTGGTGGTGGGGCTTGTCATAGGCCTGCTCGTGAGCGTCTTCCAGGCGACCACCCAGATCCAGGAGATGACCCTGCAGTTCATCCCCAAGATCGTCTGCATATCGCTTGTCCTGGTCATAGCCGGGCCATGGCTTCTGGACATACTCATGGAGTACACCCAGAACATCCTCCAGCGCTTCCCGGAGTGGGTGAGGACCACGGAGGGGCTCATAACCCAGGGGATCTCCCCCGCCGACATGCAGAGGTAGCGGGTAGCTTACCTTGGGCGCCCCCATAATAAACGCCGACGAGTTCGCGGCCTTCGTCCTCGTGCTCCTCAGGGTCTCCATGGTGGTCGCGATATCCCCCATCCTCGGGAGCTCCAACGTCGTGACCGAGGTGAAGGTGGCGCTCTCGCTCACCCTCACCTTCGTGATTGCGCCCTTGGTCCCCTTCGACGCGAGGATGATGCCCATGACCTGGTTCGGCTTCGTGTTCCTGGCCCTGGGCGAGGTCTTCCTGGGCCTCTGCATTGGCTTCATGGTGCGCCTGGTGCTGGAGACCGCGAACCTCGCGGGCGAGTACCTCAGCTTCCAGATGAGCATGACCATGGTGAACCTCATGGACCCCATAAGCGGGTCCCAGGTGCCCGTGGTGTCGAGGCTCGTCTACATCGTGTTCACCCTCCTCTTCCTCTTCGCGAACGGGCATCTTGTCATAATCCAGGCCATGACGGACAGTTTCAGGGTGGCGCCCCCGGGGTTCATGTACCTGTGGACAAGCTCGGTCTTCACCGAGATGATGTCCGCGGTCGTCCGCATGTACGTCCTGGCCGTGAAGATAGCGGCGCCCGTGGTGGGCCTTCTCTTCTGCGCGAAGGTGTCCTTCGGCATAGTCGCCAAGGCGGTCCCCCAGATGCAGGTGCTCTTCGTGGGCATGCCCCTCTACATCCTGGCGGGCCTTGCCATGCTGGGGCTCTCCATGGACTTCTGGCCGAGGCTCATAGGGGCGGACCTCTTCAGGGCCCAGGAGGCCCTGAGGAGGGTGCTCCAGTTCCTCTCCCCATTCTAGGCGGATTGGCCCCACTAATGTACTACTTGGATCCCACTTGGATCCCACTTGGATCCCACTATATTCCCACTTGAGTCCCACTTGGCCCCCGCCATTGGCATGATTTTGGCCTGATCGGCCCCTAATCAGCCCATTGCCACGGCCCGGGGCCCGGGCCCATAGGGCCCGCCGGGCGCCTGGTTTTCTGGCTCCTTTTTTTGGACGGTCTTTTGCATTGGCATCCCCTTGGCCGGGCCCGTCGGGGCCCGGCCCCAAGGAAAGGGGATCGTGGCCCATGGCCGAGGATGCCGGCGAAAAGACGGAACAGCCCACGGGGCACAAGCTGAACCAGGCCCGGGAGCGGGGCCAGGTGCCCAAGAGCATGGAGATAAGCGCCGCCATCGTGCTGCTTGTCTCCTGCGGGGCCCTCTTCCTGCTCGGGCCCATGGGCTGGGACCGCCTGGTGGCCGTCTACCGCCACTTCAGCGTGGAGGCCGACGCCTTCAGCGGGTCCCAGGGGGACCTCATGGCCCTGGGGGTCTACGCCATAAAGGAGATAATAACGATAACGCTCCCATTCGCGCTCATAATACTCGTGGCGAGCGTCCTCGTGAACGTCTACCAGCTGGGCGGGTTCATGGTGGTGACCGAGAACCTCGCGCCCAAGCTCGAGAAGCTGAACTTCATAACGGGTTTCGGGCGCTTCTTCACCATCCGGACCGTCGTGGAATGCCTGAAAAGCATCTTCAAGATGTGTATAATATTCCTCATCGGCTACCTGGTGATTGAGGACCACCTGGACGACTTCGTGCTGATGGCGGACATGGCGCCGCTCGCGATCGCCCTCATGGTGTTGTCCATATCGCTCGAGATCTTCCTTAAGACCTGCATCCTGCTGCTGATACTCGCGGCCATCGACTACGGCTACCAGAGGTGGCAGTTCATGGAGGACATGAAGATGACCAAGCAGGAGGTCAAGGACGAGTACAAGCAGATAGAGGGCGATCCCATAGTGAGGAACCGCATCCGCCAGGCCCAGAGGGAGGCCAGCAAGAAGAGGCAGCTGAACGACGTCCCCAAGGCCGACGTGGTCATAACCAACCCCACCCACTACGCCATAGCCCTGCTCTACGACAAGGAAAAGGCCCCGGCGCCCATCGTGCTCGCCAAGGGGGTGGATTTTTTGGCCGAGCGCATCAAGGACATAGCGAGGGAGCACAAGGTGCCCATAGTGGAGAACAAGCCGCTCGCCCAGGCCCTCTACAGGTCCGTGGAGGTGGGCGAGATCATACCCGAGGAGTTCTACAAGGCCGTGGCCGCCGTCCTGAGCTACGTCTACAAGGCCAAGGGAAGGAGGAAGCGTGTCTGAGGGCGTGACCGGCTGGGTCGCCGATAGGCTGCAGGGGAAGGGTGCCGGCGACATCGTCCTGGGACTGGGCGTCGTGGGCATCCTCTTGGTGTTCCTCTTCCCGCTCCCCACCACGGCCCTGGACCTCTTGCTCACCTTCAACGTCTCGGTGTCGGTGATAGTGCTCCTGACCGCGCTCTACACCCTGAAGCCGCTGGATTTCTCTGTCTTCCCCTCCCTCCTCCTGATACTCACCCTCTTCAGGCTGGCCCTTAACATCGCCTCCACCAGGCTAATCCTTCTGGACGGCTCCCAGGGCACGGACGCGGCGGGCGAGGTCATCCAGGCCTTCGGCAACTTCGTGGTGGGCGGGAACTACGTGGTCGGCGTCATCATCTTCGTGATACTGGTCATCATAAACTTCATGGTCATAACCAAGGGCTCCGGCCGCATAGCCGAGGTCGCGGCCAGGTTCACCCTGGACGCCATGCCCGGCAAGCAGATGGCCATAGACGCGGACCTCGCGGCCGGGCTCATCCAGGAGGGCGAGGCCAAGGCGAGGCGCGAGGTCATAGCCAGGGAGGCCGACTTCTACGGGGCCATGGACGGCGCCTCCAAGTTCGTGCGCGGGGACGCGATAGCCGGCATCATCATAACCGTCATAAACATAGTCGGCGGCTTCGTCATAGGGGTCCTCCAGAACGGCATGCCGCCCGCGGCGGCGGCCGCCACCTACACGGTCATGACCGTGGGCGACGGCCTTGTGAGCCAGCTCCCCGCGCTCATGATATCCACGGCCGCGGGCATCATCGTGTCCAGGGCCGGGTCCGAGTCCACCATGAGCCGGGAGTTCCTCTCCCAGTTCGCCCTGCGCCACGAGGCCCTGGCGCTCTCCGGCGGGGTGGTCTTCTTCCTGGGCCTGCTCCCCGGGCTTCCCACCCTCGCCTTCTGCCTTACCGGGCTCGTGATACTGTCCTTGGCATTCTTCCTGTGGCGCAGGCGCAAGGTCGCGGCCCTGCTCGCCCAGGGCGGCGGCCGTTCGGGCCGCGAGGCCCTCCAGGGCGGCGGCCCCGGTCCCGGGGCACCCGGGGCCCCGGGCGCCCCGGCCCGTCCCGGCACCCCCGAGGCGAGGCAGCAGGCGGCCTCCGGCGCCCCCGGGGCGCCCGCCGCCCCGGCCATGGAGAGGGTGGAGGCGCTCCTCCCACTCGACGTCCTGGAGCTGGAGGTGGGCTACGGGCTCATCCCGCTTGTCGACGAGGAGCAGGGGGGCGAGCTTCTCGAGCGGATCCGCTCCATAAGGCGGCAGTTCGCCCTGGAGTCCGGCTTCATCGTCCCGCCCATGCACGTGCGGGACAACCTCCAGCTAAGGCCCGGGGAGTACGCGGTGCTCATAAAGGGGGACGAGGTCGCGCGGGCCGAGATGATGGTCCGCCACCAGCTGGCCATGAACCCGGGCGACGCCAGGAAGGACATCCCCGGGATCCCCACCACCGAGCCGGCCTTCGGGCTCGACGCTTTGTGGATCCCCGAAGAGCGCAAGGACGAGGCCCAGCAGTACGGCTGGACGGTTGTGACGCTCGCGTCGGTCATGGCGACGCACCTGACCGAGATCGTCCGCTCCCACGCGGACGAGCTCATAAGCCGCCAGGACGTGCAGCGCCTGGTCGACGGCGTCGCCCAGAGCAACGAGAAGGTGGTGGAGGAGCTGATACCCACGCTTCTCACCATAGGCCAGGTCCAAAAGGTGCTGCAGAACCTGTTGCGGGAGCGGGTCTCCATCAGGGACATGCCGTCCATACTGGAGGTCCTGGCGGACCACGCGCCCATCACCCACGACACGGATCTTCTGACAGAGTTCGCGAGGCAGAGGCTCGCGAGGGGGATCATCCGCAACTACGTCACCCCCACGGGCGAGCTCCCCCTCATGACCATAGGGGCGGACATAGAGGACGCCCTCGCGCGGAGCATAAACGAGACCGAGCGCGGGGCCTACCTCACCCTTGACCCCGACACGGGGCAGAGGATACTCACGGCCATATCCAACGCCATAACCCAGCTCACCCGCCAGAACCTCCAGCCGGTGGTCCTGTCGACGCCCATGGTGAGGCGGCACCTGCGCAAGCTGACCGAGCGCTTCATCTCCAACCTGGTGGTCCTGTCCCACAGCGAGCTCACATCCTCCACCAGGCTGAAAATCATGGGGGAGGTGACTTTCAGCTATGCGGATTAAGCGCTTCGTCGCCAAAAGCCTGCCGGAGGCCGTCTCCCTCATAAAGGCCGAGTTCGGCATCAACGCGGTCATCCTCTCCCAGCGGGAGGCCCCGGGCGAGGTGGAGGTTACCGCGGGCGTCCGGGAGGAAGACCTTCCCGGCCAGGGCGGGGCGCGCCCCATGGACATCCTTCCCCTCGCGCTCCCGGGCGAGCCGGGCCCCAAGGGCAGGGCCCCGGCCGACGCGGACGCCCCCGCGCCCCTGGGCGCCCCCCCCCAAGCCAAAGCCGCCGGGGGAAAGATCCAAGTCGCGGGACAGGCCATCGGGGAGTGCCGGCAGGCCGCGGGGCCCGCAGGGGCCCCCCAAGGGGTCCCGCAGGCGGCCCCCAAGCCAAGGCCCGCGACCGGGGGGCCCCCCGCCAAGGCGCGGGAGGCGCGCCCCGGGCCCGCATCCCTTCCCACCGGGGGGGCCAGGCCGGGCGGCCCGTCACTCCCCGCCAGGGAACTGAGGCCCGCGGCCGCGGGGATAGGCGCCTACGGCAGGGCCGGGGCCCCGGCCCCGGCCCCTGGCGAGGGCCTGGACAGGCAGCTGGGCGATCTGAGGACCGAGATGGAGGACAGGCTGGGGGAGCTCAAGACCATGCTCCTTGACCTCGCCCACCGCCAGAGCTTACAAGAGAAGTGGAGGGACCAGGGGGATCTGGTGAGGCTCTACAGGGCGCTCCTGGGGACCGGGCTCCCTCCCGGGCACGCAAGGGACTTCGTGGAGATGGCGGCCGCGAGCCGCGAGGCCTGGGGCGGGACCCTCATAGGGCAGCTCAGGCAGACGGTGAGGCCCATGGTGAAGTGCCTGAGCCCGGCAAGGGCCGTGCCCAGGCTCATATCGGTGATAGGGCCCTCCGGGGCGGGGAAGACCAGCACCCTCATGCGGCTCTCGGCCCACCTCAGGCAGAAGGGCAGGAAGGTGGCCCTCATAAGCCTCGACACCCTCAAGCTGGGGGCGGCCGAGCAACTGGCGCAGTTCGCCCGTATAATGGGCCTGGGGCTGAAGGTGGCCCAAGGCGCGGAGGAGTTCATGGAGGCGAGGGAGCTCTTCCGGCCGGCCGACCACGTGCTGGTGGACACCAGCACCAGGGATTTCCTCCCGGGGCCGGGCCGCAAGGGGCTCGCCCAGGCGCTCGCCGGGGCCGGGGCCATGGGGCTTCTGGCCCTCCCGGCCCCCACCAAGGCGGAGGACCTGGCGGCCGCCTGGAAGGCGGCCTCCGGGCCCTTCCTGTGGGGGGTGGCCCTGACCAAGCTGGACGAGACCAGGGCCCTGGGGAACGTCCTGGACTTCGTCAGATCCGAGGGGCCGGTGTTCGCCTACTTCTCCAACGGGCACAAGGCGCCCGAGGACTTCTTCGAGGCCGGGGCGGACAGGCTCTTGGAGCTGTGGCTCAAGCCCGTAATCAGCGAGACAGGGGACGCATTATGACAAAGACAGCCTCGAAACCGGGGCGCAAGGCCCAGGGGCCCGTCAAGGGGCCCGCGAGGGTGCTCGCCGTGTCCAGCGGCAAGGGCGGCGTGGGCAAGAGCAACCTCACCCTGGCCCTGGCCTACGCGCTCACCTCGCTCAAGCGCAAGGTGCTCATCTGGGACGCGGACCTGGGGCTCGCGAACACGGACGTGCTTTTGGGCATCCACGCCAAGCACACCATCCACGACTGGCTAAAGGGCGAGAAGGCCCTGAAGGACATAATCGTGGAGGCCCCGGGCGGGGTGTCCATCCTGCCCGCCGCGAGCGGCATCCTCGAGCTCTCGGAGATAAGCCAGGACGAGAAATCGAGGCTTCTGTCGGATTTCGAGGGCTGGACCCTGGATTTGGACTTCCTTCTGATAGACACGGCCGCGGGCATCGGCCAGAACGTGATATTTTTCAACCTCATAGCCCCGGAGCACCTGGTAGTCATCACCAACGAGCCCACCAGCATCACGGACGCCTACGCGCTGATAAAGGCCCTGTCCGTGCAGTACGACCAGAAGGCCTTCTACGTGCTTCCCAACATGGTAAGGGACCTCCAGGACGCCAAGGGCGTGTTCCGGCTCATATCGGACGTGGCCGGGAACTACCTGCCGGATGTGTCCCTGGACTACCTGGGCTACGTCCCGAAAGACGAGGCGGTCCCCGACGCGGTCAGGAGGCAGGTGCCCTTCTACACCGGCTTCCCGCAGTCGGAGGCGGCCAGGAAGGTGACCGAGGTCGCGAGGGCCCTCGCGGCCAAGGAGCCCCCGGCAGGGGGCTCCGGCGGGCTGTCCCTGTTTTTGGGCAGGCTGGGCCTGAGCCCCATGGCGGTGAACTGATGTCGGGCACGCCCCCATACCAGGACGAGGGCCCCCAGGAGCGCAGGGCCGGCTGGAAGGGCCTCTCCATGGAGGAGCGCACGGAGTACGTGGAGAAGTACGCCCCGCTCATAAAGTACCTTGCCGACAGGCTGGCCGCGAGGCTCCCTGACCACATCATAAAGGACGACCTCATGAGCTCGGGCGTCCTGGGGCTCATCGACGCGGTGGAGAAGTTCGAGCCCGACCGGGGCATACTGTTCAAGACCTACGCGGAGTTCCGCATCAAGGGCTCCATGCTGGACGAGCTGCGGAGCCTGGACTGGGTCCCGAGGACCGTGCGCAAGAAGGCGAGCGACCTGGACAAGCTCTGGCGCAAGCTGGAGCAGAGGCTCGGGAGGCCGCCCACCGACGAGGAGTCCGCGGACGAGCTGGGCATAACCATCAAGGCGTACCTCAAGCTCCTGGACGAGATCTCGGTCATCAACATGCTTGACCTCGAGGCCTTCCGCATGGAGTCCAAGAGCGGCGAGCGGGAGAGTCTGGACATCTACGAGATAATCGAGGACGAGAACGCCTCGGACGCCCTGACCATACTGGGCCAGGAGGAGCTGAGGCGCGTGCTCGCGGAGGCCATAGACGCGCTCCCGGAAAAGGAGCGCCTGGTGGTCACCCTCTACTACCACGAGGAGCTCACCATGAAGGAGATAGGCCAGGTGATGGGCTACACGGAGTCCCGCATCAGCCAGATCCACACCAAGAGCGTCGTGCGCCTGCGCGGGAAGATCAACCGCTATTTCGAGCACCGGGGCAAGGGAAGCCCCAGGTAGGCCGGGAGGTAGGCCGACCACATGGCAGATGAACCCGGAAAGGCGGGAGGCCCGCCCCCCATAGACGACTGGGACCAGCTGCCGCTGGACCCCGACAGCGACTGGGACGACCCGCCCGCGGGCCCGGCCCCGCAGGCGGCTTCCCCTGTCCGGGCCCAGGCGCCAAGGGATGCCGGAAACGATCCGTCATCCGCCCCGTCCTCCGCCCCGGCCGGGCCCGACATCACCGCAACGCCCCAACCCCCCCAGCCCGGGGCCACCATGCTCCCCCAGTCGCCGCTCATACAGCCCGACGCGGCGGAAGGCAAGAAGATACTTGAGACCTTCGTGAGGTCCCACGAACCGCATCCTGGCGTGATCGTGGAGGGCGAGGGGTCGGACAACGTGGTCGTGACGGGAGGGGCGGACGACGGTCCCCCCGCCCGCTACGGAAGCACCCCCGGGGGGCCCGCGGGGCGGCAAGGCAGGGCCGGGGCGCCCGACGACGACGAAGGGCTCCCGATGATAACCGGGCTCGAGGTGGCTGACGACACCCAAGGCGATGGGACGCCCGCGGACGACTTCGACCTGGACTCCGGGCTGGAGGAATGGCTTGCCAAGCCCCAAGGGCCAGACAAGGTGGTGGACTCCTGGGACGCGGAGGTGTCCGAGTCCCCCGCCCCCGACGATTCATGGGACGCGGGCCCGGCGGCGGCGCCGCCCGAGGCCGCGCCCCCGCCCCCGCGGGACACGCAGCCACCGGAGGCCCAGGAGGCCACGGAGGCCCCGGGGGAAGGGTCCCAGGACGACGATTTCGACGAACGGGCGCTCTCCGCCCTGAAGGCGGTGGGCGAAACGGCGATGCCGGAGGCAGGCCCGGAGGCGCCGACCGACGCCGCCCCGCCCCAGGCCCCGGCGGCCGGGGCCGCCGGGGCGCCCGAGGACGACCAGGGCGAGACGGGCGCCGACAGGACAAGGTTTCTGGAAAGCCTCCTGGACGGCAGCGAGACAAGCCTTCCCAAGAAGGTGGAGCTGGACCTTGACGGCATCTTCGACCAGGCCAAAAAGGAGGCCGAGAACCTGCCGCCGGACTCCACCCATGGGGCGACCGAGGCCCCCAAGCCCGCCGAGCCCGCGGAATTCGAGGAGCCCGCCCCTCCGCCGGAACCGCTGCAGCAGCCCGCCCAGAGGAAGGTATCCAAGCTCAAGCTCTTGTTCTTCCTTGTGCCCATCGTGGTGGGTGTCGCGCTCCTTCTTTTCGGGGTTTACCACATATTCTTCTCCGGAAGCGAGCCCGTGCCCGAGCCCGAGCTCGTGCTCACCGACCCGCTGGATGTAAGTACCGAGCCAGAGCCCGGCGAGCTCGCCTTGAAGCCCTTCTTGGTTACCTTGGAGGGGGACGACGGCTCCAAGGCCGTTGCCCAGATAGACTTCATTCTCCACTACCACGACACCCCGGACATGGCGCTGATAAACCATAACCTGACCGAGGTGAGGGACCTAATCTTCAGGATAACCAGGTCCAGGGGCCCGGCCCTTCTGTCCGACGCGAACACAAGAAGGCAGCTGCAGGCGGATCTGCTGACCACCCTAAACGAACTCCCGGCGTTCAAGTCGGAAAACGAGCAGAAGCTCACCTATGTGCAGATAAGCACCCTCAGGAAGAGGTAAGGGGCCCCATAGCGGCCCAAGCCTTTTTTTCCGAAGACGACAACAGCCACATAGACCGCGACCGCCCCATAGACCGCGACCGCCACATAGACAACAGAAGCCATCCTGAATCCCCCAACATTATATTAACGCTACCAAGGAATGAGCCGCTTAACCACGTGCCTTGCGTGGTTATTGCGTGGTTATTGCGTGGTAATCGTGTGGTAATTGGGTGGTAATTGTCTGGTAATTGCGTGGTTATTGCGTGGTTATTGTGGGGTGTTGGCGTTGTTGTCGCGTGGTTATTGTTCCTGCCGACTTCATTTGTCCGGAAAGCGGCAAAACGGCAGGGTAATTGTGGTTAATTGCGCAATGCTTATATGGCATCATCTGAGCCAAAGGGAGCACCGCAAATACCGCATTTGCGGCCCTGTGGTTAATCCCAAATTGTCAGGGGAAAGAACACAAAAGGCATGTCCCCCAAAGCGAACGAAACGGAAAGTTTCCCGCATTATTTTCGTGTGGATGGGCATAATTTACCAAGTGCCTACAATATCGCATAATTCCACGCAATAATGTGAATTTCTGTTTGATACAGGCCGAGATGGCATTTCGTGATTTCCGCAATCTTTTTGGAATCTTTGATGGTTTTGTGCGTTTGCGTGCTTGCCTGATTGCAAACGTGCGCAAAAATTTCACCATAAAAGATAATTTCACGCAAATGTTTCATTGTGTGGGGATAGGGTTATGCGCCGATGCTTTTAAACCCCAGCTTTTTGCGCAACTATCCATATGCGATTAAAATCAGCGATTATAATTTCACGAAAATTTTATTCTTTTCCCAAGTAACCAGCAAGGCGTTGGCCAAGGTGCGATTGAAGGCGCAAGCGGATCAGCAAGCGGATGCGCGAGCGGATGCGCGAGCGGATGCGCAAGCGGATGCATAACCTTTAGGGGTTGACTCGCAAGCACGCCACGCGGGGTGCGGGCGCGTCAGTTCTTCCCCACCTTGGCGTGGTCCGACAGGAAGTCGGACAGGCCCTTGTCGGTCAAGGGGTGCGCCGCCAGCTGCTTTATGACCTTGAAGGGTATGGTGCTTATGTCGGCCCCTGCGAGAGCCGCCCTCAGGACGTGCTG
>JAITKK010000129.1 GCA_031278475.1 Deltaproteobacteria bacterium | reverse complement strand
TCGGTGGAGGGGACGGGCGCGCCCACCCCGCCATCGGCCTTTGGCACGTACTTGTCGGTTATGGTGTCGGAGGTCGCTAGAAGCACCGCCCTCTCCATGGCGTTTTGCAGCTCCCTGATGTTCCCGGGCCAGGCATAGCCCAAGATCGCCGCCTCCGCCTGGGCGGAAAGCCCCTTCAGGCCGGGTCTCCCATGCTGGGAGACGAACTTCCTAACGAAGTGGTTCGCGAGCGGGAGGATGTCCTCCTTCCGCTCCCGCAGGGGTGGCACATGGATGGTTATTACCTCTATGCGGTAATAGAGATCCCTCCTGAAGCGGCCCTCCTCCACCTCCTTTTTTATGTCGCGGTTGGTCGCGACTATGAAGCGCACGTCCACCTTCTCGGCCTCGTCCGAGCCGAGCGGCTGGATCTCGCCCTGCTGGATTGTGCGCAAGAGCTTGGCCTGGAAGCCGGTCGAGGTCTCTGCTATCTCGTCCAGGAACACGGTGCCGCCGTCGCCCGCCTTGATGCGCCCCTCCCGTTTCTGGTCGGCCCCAGTGAAAGCCCCCTTCCTGTGCCCGAAAAGCTCCGACTCCACTATCATGTCGGCCAATGCCGCGCAATTGATGGTTACAAAGGGTTTGGAGTTCCTCTGGCTCCTCTCCTGGATGAGCCTCGCTATCACCTCTTTCCCCACGCCGCTCTCGCCGGTTATCAGGACCACCGAGTCGGTGGAGGCCGCGAGCTCAACCGAGGTCATGATGTTCTTGAACGCAGGGCTCTCGCCCTGGAGGAAGGCCCCGTGGGGGTCCTGCTCGGCAGGCCCTGCCTTTCCGGCATGCCCGTGGGCCGGGGCCTTCCGGGCCCCGGCAGGGGGCCCCTCGCCCGCATCCGCCGCGGCCTTGGCCTTCACCGCCTGCTCCATGGCCTTCCTAAGGGCCTCGAAGTCCAAAGGCTTGGTGAGGTAGTCGGACGCGCCGTCCTTTATCGCCTGGACCGCGTCGGGGAAGTTCATGAGGGCCGTCATGACTATCACCGGCGTGTCCTTGTTGAGCGGCCCCTCCCTTATCTTCCTCATGGCGGCAAGGCCGTCAAGGCTCGGGCCAAGGCGCACGTCCATGAGAATCAGGGAAAACTCCTTCTTGGCGCAGAGGGCCACCGCCTCCTCACCGTTCTTGGCGGACTGGGAGGCGTAACCCCAGTCCCCCGTGAGGGTGGTGAGCATGAAGAGGTGCTGCGGATCGTCTTCCACTATGAGTATCTTGTCGGCTGCCATGGTTGCCAAAAGGGGGGGTTTTTAGGATATGTTGGGTGTCGCGCCAATCAGGATCCGTTGGTATCCGGATCGACGCCATCTGTTGCGTGCCATTTTCGGAAGGCATAAGGATGTGGAGTAAGGCATAAGGAAGTGGGGTATGTTGGGCGATTCGGGATCCATCGATTGTTGGATCCGGTGATTGTTGGATCCGGTTATTGTCGGATCCGTTGGTTGTAGGATCCGTCGCTTGCAGGATATGTCGATTGTGGCATCCGTTTATTGGGCGATTGGGTAACGATTGCGTGTTGCCCATCGGCATTGAGGTGCCTACTGCATTACCGTTATGTTGCCCGGGCCGCTTGCACAAAACCCTACCACTTACCACAATTATAGTCAATTTTGCGTGATTATGGGGGTTTTTGGGGAAAACAGGCCCACAGGCCCATGGTTTGCCTCAGGCCGAGCCCAGGTAGGCATCCTTCACCTGCGGGTTGTCAAGGAGATTAGCGGAGCTATCCTCCAGGACCAGCCTCCCCACGTCCAAGACGTAACCGCGGCTTGCCAGCCTAAGCGCCGCCCTGGCGTTCTGCTCCACCAGGATGACCGTGACCCCAGACTGGTTTATGCTCCTTATGGTCTTGAATATGGACCTCACGAGCAGGGGGGCGAGCCCCAGGCTGGGCTCGTCCAGGAGCATGAGCTTGGGCTCGGCCATCAGGGCCCTGCCTATGGCCAGCATCTGCTGCTCGCCACCGGAGAGGGTGCCAGCCATCTGGCCGCGGCGCTCCTCAAGCCTTGGGAAGAGCTCGTAGACCCTCTTGAGGGCCCTGTGGGGGAAGCCCTTCCTCGTGAAAGCCCCGAGCCTCAGGTTCTCCTCCACGCTCATGGGCCCGAACACCCTTCTGCCCTCTGGGGCCTGGGTGATGCCCCTTCTGACCACCTCGTGGGACTTTAGTGTGTCAAGGCGCTCGCCCCTGAACCATATGGACCCGCCCGAGAGCGGCAGAAGACCGCTTATGGCCATGAGCGAGGTGGACTTGCCGGCGCCGTTGGCGCCAAGGACTGTCACCAGCTCCCCTTCGTTGACCGTGAGGCTCACGCCGTGGAGGGCCTTCACCCCGCCGTAGGCCACCACCACGTCCCTGAGCTCAAGCATCGATGCCCTCCTCGTCAGGGCCCAGGTAGGCCTCTATGACCTTGGGATCCCTCTGGATCTCCTGGGGGGTGCCCTCGGCTATCCTTATGCCGTTCTCCATCACGAAGACCCTGTCGCAGACCCGCATGACGAAGCCCATGTCGTGCTCGATAAGCATTATCGTGACATCCCGCTTGCGGATGAGGCTTATGAGCCCGCGCAGGTTGTCGGTCTCCTGCTCGTTCATGCCGCCCGCGGGCTCGTCCAATATCACAAGCTTGGGCTCGGTAGCGAGGGCCCTCGCTATCTCAAGGCGCCGCTGCTCCCCGTAGGAAAGACCACCCGCGGGCATGTCCCATTTGCCTGCCAGCCCCACGAAGTCAAGCTCCTCCATGGCGGAGCGCAGCACCTGGCGCTCCTCGGCCCTCTGGGAGGGGAAACGCAGCAGGGCCGAAACGAGGCTTTGCCCCATGCGGCAGTGCCTGCCGGACAACACGTTCTCCAAGACGCTCATGTGGGGGAAGAGCCTTATGGTCTGGAATGTCCTCGCAATCCCCAGCCGCACTATGCGGTTGGGCCTGAGGCGCGCGAGGCTGTGCCCGGCAAAGAAGACGAAACCCGCGTCCGGCCTGATGGAGCCGGTTATGAGGTTGAACACGGTCGTCTTCCCGGCCCCGTTCGGGCCTATCAGCCCCACCACCTCGCCCCGCTCGACGCCCGCGGAGAAGCCCGCGACCGCGACGAGGCCACCGAAGGTCTTGGTCACGTTGTTCAGCAAAAGGAGCTGCATGGGCTAGACCCCCTCCCCGCCCCCGGGCTTGTCCCAGGGCGGGGGAAGCCGGTAGCTGGCGGGCTTTGGCGGGAGCAGCCCCTGGGGCCGGAATATCATCATGAGCACCAAGGCGGCCCCGAACATAAGGAGCCGGTACTTGTCCAAACCCCTGAAGAGCTCCGGGAGCCCGGCTACCAGGAAGGCCCCGAGGATGACCCCCCTCTGGCTCCCCGAGCCGCCCAGGATCACTATGGTGAAGAGGGTGACCGACTCCGCGAAGTTGAAGGACTCGGGCGAGATGGTCCCCATCCTCGCGGAGTAGATGGTGCCCGCGAATCCCGCGAATGTCGCGCCTACGACGAAGGCCATCAGCCTTAGCCCGTTGGTGTCGACGCCTATGCCCTCGGCCGCTACCGTATCCTCCTTGATGAACTTCAGGGCCCTCCCGTAGCGGGATTCCTCAAGGGAGCGGAAGACAACCACCGTTATGGCGACCGCCGCCCATATGAGGTAGAAGAAGTGGAAGGGCTGGGAGATCCTGAAGCCGAACAGGTAAGGCCTGGATATGCCCATGATGCCGTTCGAGCCGCCTGTGAGCCCGAAGACGTTGTTGGTGAGCGCGATGCGGATTATCTCGACTATCCCGATGGTCACTATCAAGAGGTAGTCCCCGCGCAGGTGGATTATGGGCCTCGCGACCACATAGGCGAAAAGCCCGGCCGCGGCCCCCGCGACCGGGAGGGTGAGGAAGATGGGCCAGCCGTAGATGGTGTTGAGAATGGCCGTAGTGTAGGCGCCGATCCCGAAGAAGGCCGCGTGCCCCATGTTGAACATGCCGGCGTAGCCCAATATCACGTTCAGGGACAGCGCGAGTATGGCATATATCCCCACCACGTTCAGGACATCCAGCCAGTAGCGGGCGCTTGCGAGTCCCAAGAGCTGGAATACGAGAGGCAGCGCGAAAAACAGGACAAGGGAGCCTATGCGCACGGGCAGCGGGACGCCCAGGCCCCTTACCCGGCCCAACAGCCCGGACAGCCTGGCCAAGGGGCCCAGGCGGGCCCCAAGGCCGTCGCCCCCTGTCGCTACCCCGCTCAAAGCTTCTCCGCCACCCTCTCGGGGAGCAGCCCGGTGGGCCGCACCACCAGGATCATTATGAGCACCACGAAGGTGAGCGCGTCCTTCCACGCGACGGAGATGTAGGCCGCGCCCAGGGCCTCGACAAGGCCCAGGAGCAACCCGCCCACCATGGCGCCCTGGATGTTCCCGATGCCCCCTATTATGGCGGCCGTGAAGGCCTTGAGCCCGTAGAGCTGGCCCATGCCGAAATTTATCTGGCCGTAGCAGAGCCCCACTATGAGCCCCGCGATCCCACCCAGGGCCGGGCCTATGACGAAGACCACGGCAATCACGCTCGAGACGTCTATGCCCATGAGCTTGGCGGCCCCCTGGTCGATGGCCGCGGCCCTTATGGCCATGCCAATCCTTGTGCGGTGCACGAAGAGCCACAGGGCCAGCATCACAACCACGGCGGTAAGGAAGATCAGGATCTTCAAGAGCGGGAAGGACTGCCCGAATATGGATACCGAGACGCTAGGGAGCAGGTCCGCGCTGTAAGAGCGGTAATTGGCGCCCCAGCTAAGCATTATGGCGTTTTGGAGGAAGATGCTGGCGCCCAAGGCCGACACCACCGCGGCCAGGCGGTCGGAGTGCCTGAGCGGCCGGTAGGCCACCCTCTCCAGCACGTGCCCGGCAACGCCCACAAGCCCGGCTACCAGGACAACGCTTATGGCAAGGCCCAGGCCCAAGCCCACCCGGCCGGTTATGCCGAAGGTCACGAGAAGCGCGTAGCCTATGAAGGCGCCCAAGGTGAATAGCTCGCCGTGGGCGAAGTTGATGAGCTTCATGACGCCGTATACCATCGTGTAGCCCAAGGCTATCAGGGCGTAGATGGCGCCGACGGTGAGCCCGTTGGTGAACTGCTGTAGGAAGAATTCCATGGGGGGATCCTGGGCGGGGCTTGGGGGCGGGCCATTCCCGGGCCCGTCCCGGGACGGGCCCGGGCAAAGCCTGGCCCGATGGCGACTTGCTGGGGGTTTTGGAAGCCTGGGCCCGCGGTCCCCCGGTAGGGGCCGAATGCCGGCCCCGGGCGCCCCAATCGGGGCCCCCGGGGCCGCCTTCGGGCACGGGCCCTGGGTCATGTCATCAGAGCATCGGAGCATGGGGCATTGGATCGCAAAGTCATGGGCCTTGGGTCAAATGCCCAACGCGGCGGGCCTCACTTGAGTATGAAGTCGCCCTTCGCGTCCACCTGGTAGAGGCGGTAGACCTCGCCGATGCGGTCGCCCTTCTCGTTGAAGGATATGGGGCCTGTGAGGCCCACGTAGCCGGTCAGGTCTTTGTGGAGGAAGTCGGCCATCTTGGCGGGATCCGGGCCCGTGTTCTTGACGGCCTCCACCAGGACCCCGAAGGCGTCCCCGGCCAATATCGCCCACACCGAGCTGGGGAGCACGTCGTGCTTCTTCTGGTAGGCGTCGAGGAGCTTCGCGGCCTGCTCGCCCTTGATGTCGGACGGCCCCGGCGGGGACACGAAGTAGTAGCCCTCGGCCGCGGCGGGCCCCGCGCTTTCCACCAGGGCCACGTTGTTGGTCGCGTCACCGCCTATCATGGCGATGTCCCAGGCCATCTCCTTTTTCTGCCGGAGGATGAGGGCCGCCTCGGGGTAGTAGCCGGTGAAGACTATCACGTCGGGGTTCTGGGTCTTGAGCTTGGTGAGCGTTGCCGTGAAGTCCCTGTCGCCCGGGGTGATCGCCTCGAAGGATACCGTCTCCACGCCGCTGGTCTTGAAGAGCGCGTCGGCCTCGTCCGCGAGACCCTTGGCGTAGGAGGTGTTGTCGTGGACGATGGCGGCCTTCTTGAAACCAAGCCCCTTCACGTTCTGGGCCAGTATCTTGCCCTGCTCGTCGTCACGGGGGCAGGTCCTGAAGAAGCGGGTCAGGCCCTTCTCCGTGAGCCTCACGGAGGTGGAGCCCGTGGCCACCTGGATGATGCCCGCCTCGTCGTAGATGTACTGGGTGGCCTCCGTGACGGAGGAGCCGTAGGTGCCCACGACGCCCACCACGTTCTCGGCTATCAGCTGCTGGGCGGCCAGGGTCGCGGTCTTGGGCGCGCCGCCGTCGTCGGCGCTGTGGATCACCACCTTGGCCCCGTTGACACCGTCATTGCGGTTGATCTCTTCGGCCATGAGATTCACGACCTTCTCCATGTCCTGGCCCTCGGATGCCCAAGGCCCGGTTATTGGCCCCATCAGGCCTATCTTTATGGGTGGGGCCTGGGCGGCGGCGTCCTGGGCGGGGGAGCCTTGGGCCCCCAAGAGGACAAGGCCCAGTGTCAGAAAGAGCGCCGCGGCGGCGGCTAGGTTGAAACGCATGTTAGCACCTCGGGTTTTTGCGGGATTTTGCGGGATATCGCTAGGATGTTGCGAAGACTTCCGATACCGCCCGGCGTCCCTTGAAGGGGCGTTCGGGCGCTGTTCTATTTGGCGGGGCCATCGGGCGCCTATCGGGCGGCCTATTGGGGGGCTGGGGGGCGGCGGCACGCCGCCCACAAGCCCGCCCTTAGGCCTTCCTGAGAAAGGCGCCGTAGTGCCTGCAGGTCATCCAGACGTCGGCCTTGCAGGAGATCTCGAAAGGCGAGTGCATGGAGAGAAGCGGCGCCCCGGAGTCCACTATGTCCATGCCGAAATGGGATAGGTTGTAGGCGACGGTGCCACCGCCGCCCTCCTCCTGCTTGCCTATGAGGGAGTTCTGCCAGATGATGCCCTCGCCGTCCAGTATGGCCCTTATCTTAGCCATGTACTCGGAGCTGGCCTCGGAGGCTCCGTATTTGCCGGCCGCCCCGGTGTAGCGGGTGACGCAGGGCCCGAAACCCAGCTTCGCGCTGTTGAGCTCGTCCGCCACTTCCTTGAAGGTGGGGTCGACCCCGCACTCGACGTCCGCGGACATGGCGTAGGTGTTGGCAAGGGCCGACATCACGCCGTTCCAGCAGCCGCTCTCGTCCATGGCCTGGAAGGCGGCCGAGGCGAGCCTGACTATGAAGTTGGACTGGGCCCCGGCCGGCCCGTAGGAGCCTATCTCCTCCCGGTCGAAGACCACCAGAAGCAGGGGCCTGTCGGGCTTGGTTATGGGGAGCAGCGCGTTCGCCGCGGTGTAGACCGAGAGCCTGTCGTCCTGGCCGTAGCCGCCCACGAAGGAGCCGTCGAGGCCTACCGGCCTCGCGGGCCCCGCGGGCACCACCTCTATCTCGGAGGAGAGCAGGTCGTCCTCCCTGATGCCCCACTTCTTCTCCAATATCCTTAGCACCCCGAGCCTCACCCTCATCTTGGCCTCCTTGTCGCCCGCGGGGATGGAGCCGGCGAGCACGTTCAGCCTCTCGGCCGGGAAGGCCTCGGTGAGCCTCTTCTCCCGCTGGATCTTCCTGTCCATGTGCGGGAGTATGTCGGTTATGGTGAGGGCCGGCTCGGAGGGATCCTCGCCGAAGGTGAAATCGAGCTTCCTGCCGTCCTTCAGCGTGGAAAAGCCCCAGATGGCAACGGGCCTAGCCAGCCACTGGAACTTCTTGAGGCCGCCGTAGAGGTTGGTCTTGAGAAGGGCCAGGTTCCCGTCCTCGTAGACGCACCTGGGCTTGAGGTCCAGCCTGGGGCTGTCGCCGTGGGCGACTATCAGGTTGAACCCGCCCTTGAGGTCGGCCTTCCCGGGGACGAATACGCCCAAGACCTTGCCGTGGTGCAGCAGGTAGCCGCCGTGCTTGGGTTTCTTGGGCTGCTTGGACAGATCCTCGAAGCCCTTGGCCTCGAAGAGCGACAGTATGTGGCTGTTGACCTTGCGCTCGGTCTTGCAGCTGGTGAGAAAGTCCATGTACCCCAGGGAGAAGGCCTCTATGGCCTCGCGCTCCTTGGGGCCCACCCTGTCCCAGATGCAGAGCTTCTCCTCCGGCTGGGCCTTCTTGTCCTTGGCCTTGTTGACGGACTTCTTGTCCTTTGTCTGACTCATCGGGATCCCTTCCCCGGTTGCGTCCGGGGCCTATGCGTGTTGATCCTTCCCCAGGGCCGCGGGGGGTCGGAAAGGCGCCACAGGCCCTGGCCCCCGGGGCCGGGCCATGGCGGAAGGCACGCGGGGGCTCCTTGCCCCCGCGGCCCGCTGATGGCGGTCGCTTTAGATTCAGCTTGGAATTTAACATTTCCTGTCACTTTTTTTCAAGGGCAAATGCGCCTGCCGAACCCCCTCCCCAAGCTGGCCGGGGGCTTCCGCCCCCGGCCAGCCTTCTTCCGTCGGGCCTTCGCCCCCCCTGGGCCCGTCCCCTGGTTAGCCTTGGGGCGCAGGGTGATGCCCTGATTCTATAATTAAAATCAGGCATTTAATCTGCCCCTTCCCAAAAGGCGCACCGAAAGCCAGCCTTGACTACCAGGGCCCGCGGCCATACCATGAAACATGGATATCCTGGCGTAACTCCGAGGCGATGGCCACCTGGAAGGGGGAACACATGCGGGCTTTTGGGAATTTGGCAGCGCTTGCCGTGATCGTGGCGGCCTTCGCCTTGCCCTCCGGGGCCTTGGCCGATGATTTCACAAACGACCTTGGCATGGTTTTCGTGCCCATCGCCCCGGGCTCCTTTGTCATGGGGACGGACACGGGCGGGGACTCGGACGAGGGGCCCAGCCACCAGGTCGCCATAACCAAGCCCTTTTACCTTGGCAAGCACGAGGTGACCCAAAGCCAGTGGCTGGCCCTCATGGAGGACAACCCAAGCCAGTTCCAGGATCCCAACTCCCCGGTGGACTCGGTGTCCTGGGACGACGCCCAGGAGTTCGTGCGGCGCCTGAACGAAAAGGAGGGCACAAAGGCCTACAGGCTCCCCACCGAGGCAGAGTGGGAGTTCGCCGCGAGGGGCGGCACCCAAGGGGACTACTTCTTCGGGGATCCCTCCCTTCTCGACCACTACGCCTGGTACGCCAACAACTCCGGCAACAGCACCCACCCGGTGGGGGGGAAAGAGCCCAACCCCTTCGGGCTTCACGACATCCTTGGGAACGTCTACGAGTGGGCCTCCGACCACTACGGCAAGGACTATTACTCCCAAAGCCCCGCAGCCGATCCCGGCGGCCCGTCCGAGTCCCTGGACCAGTACCGCTCCCTGAGGGGCGGCTGCTTCAACTGCTCGGCCTTCTTCCTGCGCTCATCCTTCAGGTCCTTTTACGGGGAGGATGTGTCGATGGACTCCATTGGCTTCAGGGTCGCGATGGACCCCAGGACCCAGGAGTGACCAAAGACCAGCCTGTTCTTCCAGGAACCAAGAAGCCTGTTATCCCCCTTGTTTTGCCCCGAACCGCCATGGGTATGAAGTCTCTGGGCGGCTGGATAGGCAGTCGGCATCGGATCCCGCATTGGATCAGGCCTTATGGCATCCAGCCTTATGGCATCATTAAAATTTTGCGCCCTTAAATTTCGCGCCTTTTGCTAACAATTCATCCAACATCATAAAAGATTGCTAAATACGGGGTTTCTTCAGAAGGACCATTACGTGCGTGTTAGGCCATGTTTTACCGAGCCTCTGAGATCGCGAAAAGCGGCGGCTCTTGAATTATCATGGCGTGAATTGTCATTTGGGTGGTTGCCAGATGCTTAGAGGTTTATACTCTTGGATTTTCCTTCTTTGATTTTCTTCTTGGATTTTCCTCTGGGATTAGGCTTTTGGATTTCGCTTGGTCGTGTTATTTGGTTTTTAGGAAAAATTTATTGACAATAGTGGATATTACATACTAAAATGATGTTATTCTGCTATATTATTGATTTTAAGATATAACAAATTTTATTTATACAAATTCATATCCAAAGTAAGTATTTTAGTTTGACGATTTTATACAAAATGGGATTTCCCGACCGCAATCCCCACTCCTTCCGCCTCGCTTTCTGAATTTCCTCACTTATGGAAAAAAGCCTGCGATGGTGCTACAATCGTTCGGCCCGAGACAGCCAACAAGGCCGAAAACACGGGGTAATCCGGCCCCGGACGGGGCGTAGCGCCCCTTAGGCCCTGACTGGCCCCGGACGAAAAGAGGAAAGCAACCATGAAAGCAAGAACAATCCCGATATTGGCGCTGGCGCTAGCTATCCTCGCGGCCCTGGTCCTGTATATCCGGCACTTACCTGCGACCGCCCAAGAGGCGGGGGCCGCGGGCCAGCCGCCGTCCAAGCCGGTCGAATACGTCGGCGGGCCGGACGCGTTCGGGAAAAACCTCATAGTAGTGTTCTCCCTGACGGGGAACACCCTAAAGCTCGGGAAACTCATCCAGTCCCATACCGGGGGCGACATCTTCCAGATCGAGACCACGACGGACTACCCAACCGGGGACGATCTGATCCCCTTCGCGAAGGCGCAGCGGGAAAACAACCAGCCCGTGGCCTTCAAGGCCCAGCTGCCTGACATATCCGGTTACGAAACCATCTTCTTCGGGACGCCCGCCTGGTTCCACGACATACCCTACCCCGTGTCGGTCTTCCTCAAAGAAACCGGGTTCGGCGGCAAGAGGGTGATACCCTTCGTCACCTCGGGCGGCGGCCCGGGCGACATCGTGCAGTCATTTTACGCGGCCATAAAGGACGGCTCGGTGGACGAGGCCCTGCTCATATCCAGGTACTCGGCCAAGCCCCAGGCCGAGATCGACAACGCGGTCAACACCTGGCTTAACGGCCTCGCGACCAAGCAATAGCAATCGGAGGCCCTGTCCCTTGCCCATCCCGAACGAGAGGCCCGGGCGCCCGGCACGCATAGGCCTTCCCCGCCGCTTCCACATACTCACCTTCGGCTGCCAGATGAACGCCTACGACTCCGGGAGGCTTGGGGACCTTCTGCGCTTCGAGGGCTGGGCGGAGGCGGCCGCCCTGGAGGATGCCGACTTCATCTTCCTCAACACCTGCTCCATCAGGGAGAAGGCCGAGAAAAGGGTGATTGCGAGGCTGCGTTCCATACTGCCGCTAAAGAAGGGGAAACCCAGCCTTGTGGTGGGCGTGGGGGGCTGCGTGGCAGAGCAGGAGGGGCGGGCCCTGTTGGGGCTCTTCCCCCAGCTGGACATAGTGGCCGGCCCCAGAAGGATCTCCGAGATACCGTCGCTGCTCAGGCCTAATTCGGACAGGCAATTCCCGGTGGTCCTATCGGGCGACGCCCAGGAAGGGGGCCCCGGGGACGTGCCCGGGCTTCCCCCCGTCCCGCCGAGGGTATTGAGGCAGACAGGCCCCACGGCCTTCCTGACAATAATGGAGGGCTGCGACAACCACTGCGCCTACTGCGTGGTGCCCAGGCTCCGCGGGCCCGAGCGCAGCAGGGATCCCGCGGACGTGCTGCGGGAGGCCGCCGGCTTGGTCGCAAGGGGCGCCGTCGAGATAACCCTGCTTGGGCAGAACGTCAACTCCTACAGGCCCAGGGGCTCCGACGGCATGGGGCCCGGGATCCCCTTCGTGAGGCTCATAAAGGCCATGGCGAGCGCCCTGGACGTGAGGAGGCTGCGCTTCACCACCTCCCACCCAAGGGACTTCCCGCCGGAGCTTACAAGGCTCTTCGCGGAGGAGAGCGTGCTCGCCCCGCACGTGCACCTGCCGCTGCAGTCCGGCTCGGACAGGACGCTGTGGGCCATGGGCCGGGGCTACTCCTACAAGGAGTACCTGGCCGTGCTCAAAGGGCTGCGGGAGGCCAACGAGGGGATTGCCGTCAGCACCGACATAATAGTGGGCTTCCCCGGGGAGTCCGAGGAGGATTTCGACCTCACCCTCAAGGCCATGGAGGAGATCCGCTTCGACTCCGCCTTCTGCTTCCGCTACAGCGACCGCCCCGGGACCAGGGCCCAGGCGATGCCCTGGAAGGTGCCCGAGGCCGACAAGGCCTCGCGCCTTCAGAGGCTTATCGCATTGCAGAAGGAAATCGGCGCGGGAATCAACAGGGGGCTCCTGGGCACTGTCCAGGAGGTGCTGGTGGAGGGCCGGGGCCGCGAGCCTGGGCAGCTCTCGGGGCGCACGGGCGGGAACAAGATAGTGAACTTCCAGGGGCCCGACAGATACCTGGGGGACTTCGCGTCGGTAAGGATCCTAAGGACCGGGCCGGTGAGCCTCCTCGGGGGGCTTCCTGGCGGCAGGGAGGGAGCATGATAGGGCGTTACAGCCGGGAGAGGATGGCATCCATCTGGACGCTTGAGAACCAATACGCGTCCTGGCTCAAGGTGGAGCTGGCGGTGGTCAGATGCCAGTCGGAGCTTGGGCTCATACCCAAGGCCGAGGCCCAGGAGATACTCTCCAAGGCCTCCTTCGACGCTTCGAGGATAAAGCTGATAGAAGACGAGGTGCACCACGACGTGGTGGCGTTCGTGACCAACGTGGAGGAGAACGTGGGCGAGGCCGGGCGCTTCTTCCACTTCGGGCTCACCTCCTCCGACGTGTTGGACACCTCCCTTTCCCTTAGGCTTCTGGAGGCCCACGGGATCATCCTGGAAGGCCTGGACGGGCTCCTGGACGCCCTGAGGCAGAAGGCCGAGGAGAACGCCTCCCTTCTTGGCATGGGCCGCAGCCACGGCATACACGCGGAGCCCACCCCCTTCGGGCTAAGGTTCGCCTCCTTCCACGCGGAGTTCAAAAGAAACCGCAAGAGGCTGGAAAACCTCAGGGACAACCTCGCCACCGGGAAGATTTCCGGGCCGGTGGGGAACTTCAGCTCCAAGTCGGTCACCCCCGAGCTGGAGGAGAAGGTGCTGGGATCCCTCGGGCTCAAGCCCACCCCCGTCAGCACCCAGGTGCTGCCCAGGGACATCCACGCGGAGTTCTTCCTGGCCCTTAGCCTAATGGCCACGTCGCTCGAGAGGATGGCGGTAGAGATAAGGCATCTCTCGCGCACCGAGGTGGGGGAGGCCGAGGAGGCCTTCGGCGACCACCAGAAGGGCTCCTCTGCCATGCCCCACAAGAAGAACCCCATATCGGCCGAGAACATCAGCGGGCTGGCAAGGCTGGTGAGGGCCTACGGCGAGGCCTCCCTGGACGACGTGGTGCTGTGGCACGAGCGGGACATCAGCCATTCCTCGGTGGAGCGGGTCATAGCCCCGGACGCGACCATTCTCACGGACTACCTGCTTGCCAGGGCCACGTCCCTGATAAGGGGCCTGGTTGTGAAAAGGGACAAGGTGGAAAAGAACCTCGAGCTAACTGGCGGCCTCTACAACTCCCAGGGGCTGCTCCTCGCCCTGGTGGAGAAGGGCCTCAGCCGGACCCAGGCCTACCACCTGGTGCAGTCGCCCGCCCTTCTGGCAAAGGACCTGGGCGTGGACTTCAAGACCCTGGTCCTGGAATCCCAGGAGATCCGCAAATACCTCAACCCGGTCGAGATAGAGGACCTGTTCTCGGACGGGAGGTTCTCCAAGTGGGGGCCCGCCATAATGTCCAGGGCCCTTGACAAGTGATGGGCCCTTGGAAGGAAGCCTAGGGGGCGGCCGCATGGAAGCCATGCCCCAAGATCCCCAGGACGGGGCCCGCAAGGTCCCCAGGCATGTGGCCGTCATAATGGACGGCAACGGCCGCTGGGCGGCAAACAGGGGCCTCCCCCGCTCCGAGGGCCACAAGGCCGGGGCCAAGCCCGTGAGGGAGATACTGAAAAAGTCCAAGGCCTTGGGCATACGCAACCTCACACTCTACACCTTCTCCTCGGAGAACTGGCTCAGGGACTCCCAGGAGGTCGACGGGCTCTTCTCCCTCCTTGTCCAGTACCTGGACTCCGAGACCGAGGAGCTTCTTAGCTCCGGGGTGCGCCTGCACGCGGTGGGCGACCTCGGGAGGCTCCCGCCCCTCGTTAAGGACGCCCTCTTGGGCGCGATGGACGCCACAAAGGACAACGTCGGGATAACGCTCACCCTCGCCCTGTCCTACGGGGCGAGGGCCGAGCTCGCCGAAGGCGCGCGGATCCTTGCCCAAAGGGTCGCAAACGGCGAAATCCTACCGAAAGACATTGACGAGGCCCTATTCGGGGAGAGCCTCTGGACCTCCGATCTCCCGGACGTGGACCTCATGATCCGCACGGGCGGGGAAAAGCGCATATCCAACTTCCTGCTCTGGCGCATGGCGTACGCGGAGCTCTATTTCACCGACACATTGTGGCCCGACTTCGGCCCGGACGACCTGGAGGGCGCAATCCAGGACTTCCTGTCAAGGGACCGCCGCTTCGGACGCTGAGCCAAGGGCATTGCCATTCGCGCTAATCCATTCGCGCTAATCCATTTGCGCCATTCCCTTTGCGCAATTCCCCTTGCGATGGTTTGCAAAAGGCACCCCAACGCCTTGGGCGCAACATTTTACAATCGCTAATCATGATGAAACACGCCCAAAAACCCACCCATGAAGCCAAGCACTGCCTTTGAGGCCTGCGGGTAGCATGGACTTGTTGCGTGTCAAGCCGACAAAACAACTAACAAAACAACAAAACAACACAACAAACAACAAAACAGACAACAAACAAAGATCATTCAAACAAATAAACCGGCAAGGCAATAGGCAAATCGGCAAATCGGAAAAAAGGCAATTCACAGATTGATGGATTAATAAATTAACAGAACCAACAATCCAACCAATAAGCCTTCAAACTGGCATGAGATGACCTTGCAAGCCGGCAAATAGGCCGACTAATCGGAAGGCAAATAGGCCCACAAATCGGCAGGCAAATAGGCCGACCAATCGGAAGGGATGCATTAGGTTTGCAGACAAAACGGATAAATGACCAACAAACACGCTAACATTTACCATCAAACAGACAACCAAACGTGCTGACAAACACACAAACCACGGCCATAAGGCTAAACGAAGGAGAGAAACAATGCCAAAAAGCGTGTACAGCGATCTAGCACCCGAGGCAATCGGCCCCTATTCCCAAGCGGTGATAAGCGGCGGCTTCGTGTTCGTGTCGGGCCAGCTTCCCTTTACCCCCGCGAACGAGGACCTCCCCGAGACCATCGAGGCCGAGGTTCACCAGTCGCTCACCAACATAAAGCACATCCTCGAGGCCTGCGGCTCCTCGCTGGAGAAGGTCGTGAGGGTGGGCATTTTCCTAACCAACCTCGCCGACTTCGGCAGGGCCAATGAGGTATACGCCTCCTTCTTCAAGAAACCCTACCCCGCGAGGGTCACGGTCCAGGTGTCGGCCCTGCCCAAGGGGGCCAGGGTTGAGATAGACGCCATAGCTGAGGTTTGAGGCGGGATGGCGCCAAGGCCAAGGGGGCTCGCGGCCTAGCGGGGAATTTGCCGGTGCGGCCGGGGGGATTACTTCCGAAAATGGCTTAAACGGAAGGGGTTGCCCCAAGCCTCGGCCCCAGTGCGCCCCCCGCCAATGCCAGGCCCGCGGCAATCCCAGGGCTTTCCTCGCCCCCTCCTATTGGCGTGCTCTGGCTGAATCCTGAGATCCGGGCCGCCTATGCGGGTAATCCGGGTGGGCCTTCCCACGCGGGCGATCTTTGGGCCCCGGGCCTATGGCCCGGGGCCCTTCCATTTGGCCTCCCCCTCCATTCTGCCTTCCCCTCCATTCGGCCTTCCCCTCCATTTGCCTTCCCCTTCGGCCCACCTTCCGTTAAGGCCCCACTCTGGCCCCGCCTGTACTTCCCAAGACAGCCCGAACCGTCAAATTATCCCCGGTTGGCGTCAATTTAACTCCAATCGCTTCCAGGGCCCAGGGGCCCCGTCGGGGCCCCTGGGTCTCAATTGCGCCAAAAAAAAGACCCGGCCAAGCCCTGGAAAGGCGGGAGGGGCGCAAGGTGAAGTGCGGCCGCCCCGAGCCCGCCGCCATGGGTGCCTTGCCCCATGGGATATTTTTACAAATGGAATTGTAACTTTCCGTGTGATGATTTCAGCCTAAATAAAAACTAGTCAATAAACTAACTTTACATAATATCCGGACGCAACCCGGGCCCCTCCCTTCCTTTTGGCCCCGCCACTCCCGGCTTACCCCCTCCCAAAGGCCAGCGCAAAAAAGCTTTGAATTTTTTTAACGCTTTCTAGTAAAATGGCCCGTCAAGGAAAAAACCAGCCATCAAAAAGCCCCCTTTGCCCCGAAAAGCAAAGAAAAATATTTGACTAGGGACGCCTAGGCCCCGGGCCCGATCCGGGGCGGCGCAGGGGGGATTACACCGTTATGCGGCCTCCCCCGGGGGCCCATAAAATCCACGTAAAAAACGCGATTATCCCAATAACGCGTGAATTTTGTGATCTGTAAAGAGAATATTTGACAAAAAACCATTTATATGTTGTAATCACACTTAACAACCCTCTCTCACGGGGCAGGGAGCCCCGGCTTCGCAAAGAATCTTACGCATTATCAAGAAATTAGACCAACAACCCATGCTGTCCCTCCCGCCCCCCGCTGACCCTGCGCGCCCCCTACGGGCTAGGGCCGCGGGCGGCAATTTTTTTGGGGAGGCAGGCCCCCACCTTGAGGGGGGCCGGGCCACGGCAGGGGTTTACCCCGGCGGGCCCGATCCCGGGCCCCCCGGGAAGGGCGGCGGGAAGGCCCCTGGGCCGCCTCCCGCCGGCGCCAAGCACCCACCTCACAAGAAACACCATTTCTCTGAAGGAGACCCTCTTATGGGAAGTACCCAAGATTCGGGCCAAACAGTCGATCTGGCCAAGCTCGAACCCGTTTTCGACAAGTACAAGGATATGGCCAACGGCTCCCTAATCCCTGTGCTCCAAGGGGCCCAGGACGCCTTCGGCTTCCTGCCCATCCCGGCCCTGCAGGCAATAGCCAAGCGCCTGAACGTGCCCATCAGCCAGATCTACGGGGTGGTGACCTTCTACGCCCAGTTCAGGCTGACCCCCAGGGGCAGGCACGTGATCCGCTCCTGCCAGGGCACGGCCTGCCACGTGCGCAACTCGGCGCGCATCCTGGAGACCCTGAAGAACACCCTGGGAGTCACCGCGGGCGGGACGACCGAGGACCTGAAGTTCACGCTGGAGACGGTCGCCTGCATCGGCGCCTGCTCGCTGGCCCCGGTCATGATGATAGACACCGATGCCCACGGCCGCCTGAGGCCGGAGCGCATCCCCAAGATCCTCGACTCTTACAGCAATTAAGGAATGGCAAATATGACAAGCTCAATACCCTTGACGCGACTCAATAACGCGGAGGATCTGGAGGCCCTTAAGCAAAAGGCCCTGCCCAGGCTCAGCCTGCGCAAGGATCCCGACGCGAAGCCCTACGAGGGCGTGACGCACAACATCCTCATCTGCTGCGACACGGGCTGTACCTCCTCCGGGGCTAGGGGCATAGTTGACGCCTTCGAGAAGGACCTTGCCGCAAAGGGCCTGGAAAAGTCCGTGGAGGTGGTGGTCATCGGCTGTCACGGCTTCTGCGAGATGGGCCCGCTCATCGTCGTCTACCCCAACGACGTGTACTACGTCCATCTCAAGCCGGAGGACATCCCCGAGATAGTCGAGGAGACCATCAAGGGCGGGAAGCCCGTGGAGAAATTCCTCTACCACGACCGGGAGACCCTTAAGCCCATAGTCCACTACAAGGAGATAGAGTTCTACGCCCAGCAGAACCGCATACTCCTCACCAACTGCGGACAGCTCCATCCCGAGCGGGTGACCGAGTACATCGCGAACGACGGCTACAAGGCCCTGGCCAAGGCCCTCTCCATGAAGGACAAGACCGACCAGCTCCTGGAGGAGGTAAAGCTCTCCGGCCTCCGCGGCCGCGGCGGCGGCGGCTTCCCCACCGGCCGCAAGTGGGAGCTCTGCCGCAACGCCGAAGGCGACAAGAAGTACATAATCTGCAACGCCGACGAGGGCGACCCCGGGGCCTTCATGGACCGCTCGCTCATGGAAGGCGACCCCCACCGCCTGGTGGAGGGCATGACCATCGGGGGGCTCATAATCGGCGCGAACGAGGGCTACATATACTGCCGCGCCGAGTACCCGCTCGCGATACGCCGCCTCAAGCTCGCCATCTCCCAAGCCGAGGAGCTGGGGGTCCTGGGCGACAACATCCTTGGCTCGGGCTGGAACTTCCACCTGCACATCAAGGAAGGGGCCGGCGCCTTCGTCTGCGGCGAGGAGACCGCGCTCATCCACTCCATAGAGGGAAAACGCGGCATGCCCACCGCCCGCCCGCCCTTCCCGGCCATCTCCGGCCTCTGGGGCAAGCCCACCAACAACAACAACGTTGAGACCTGGGCCAACATCCCCGGCATCATCCTAAAGGGCGGCGCCTGGTACGCCTCCTACGGGACCGAGAAGTCCAAGGGGACCAAGGTCTTCGCGCTGACCGGAAAGGTCCGCAACACGGGCCTTGCCGAGGTGCCCATGGGCATGACCATGCGGGAGATCATCTTCGGGATAGCCGGCGGCATCCAGAACGACAAGAAGTTCAAGGCGGTCCAGATAGGCGGCCCCTCCGGAGGCTGCCTGCCCGACTCCATGCTGGACAGGCCGGTGGACTACGACTCCCTCATCGAGGCAGGGGCCATGATGGGCTCCGGCGGCCTCGTGGTGGTGGACGAGGACACCTGCATGGTCGACCTCGCCCGCTTCTTCCTCTCCTTCACCCGCGACGAGTCCTGCGGGAAGTGCACGCCCTGCCGCGAGGGTTCGACCAGGATGCTCAATATCCTGACCAACATAACCACCGGCAAGGGCAAGCCCGGCGACATAGAGCTGCTCGAGGAGCTGGCCCGGAACATCAAGCTCGCTTCCCTGTGCGGCCTGGGCCAGACCTGCCCCAACCCCATCCTCTCCACCATCAAGTACTTCCGCCACGAGTACGAGGCGCACATCTTCGAGAAGAAGTGCCCGGCCCACCAGTGCGTGGACCTTCTGACCTACTGGATCGACGTGGAAAAGTGCGTGGGCTGCGGGGCCTGCGTCAAGGTCTGCCCGGTGAACGCCATCGACGGCAACAAGAAGGAGCCCCACATCATCGACATCATGAAGTGCATCAAATGCGGTTCCTGCATTGATGCCTGCAGAAAGTACAAAGCCGTAACCAGGAAGTAGGGAGCCCCCATGACAAAAAACGTTACCGTAACCATCGATAACCAGTCCGTCAGCGTACCGGCGGGAGTCACAATCTGGGGAGCCGCCCGCAAACTGGGCATCCACATCCCCACCCTCTGCCACCACTTCGACGTGAAGCCCTACAGCGGCTGCCGCGTCTGCGTGGTGGAGGTCCAAGGCGGCCGCGCCCTTGCCGCGGCCTGCTCCTTCCCCGTGACCGACGGGCTGGTGGTCTTCACTAACAGCCCCAAGGTCCGCGAGGCGAGGCGCCTGGTGGTTGAGCTCCTTTTGGCCAACCACCCGCACGAGTGCCTCACCTGCGACCGCAACCAGACCTGCGAGCTCCAGCAGATAGCCTTGGACCTCGGGATCCACGAGATCCGCTTCGAGAAGTCCAAGCCCACCTGGGAGATCGACGACAGCAACCCAAGCCTTGTCCGCGACCCCAACAAGTGCATACTGTGCGGCCGCTGCGTGCGCTTCTGCTCCGACAGGCAGACCTGCGCGGTCTACACCTTCGCGAACCGCGGTTTCTCCTCCATCGTCACCCCAGCCTTCGGCAAGGGCCTCGGCGAGGTCCACTGCACCCTCTGCGGCCAGTGCTCCTCCATCTGCCCGGTGGGGGCCATAACCGTCAAGGACGACACCCAGAAGGTCATGGACGCGATAGCCGACCCGGATAAGGTCGTGGTCGTCCAGACTGCCCCCTCCGTGAGGGTCGCCCTGGGCGAGATGTTCGGGCAGGCGCCAGGCTCCATCGTCACCGGCAAGATGGTTGCCGGCCTCAAGCGCCTTGGCTTTGACAGGGTCCTGGACACCAACTTCACGGCGGACGTGACCATCATGGAGGAGGCGACCGAGTTCCTCCACCGCCTCGAGGCCGGAAAGGACATGCCGATGATAACCAGCTGCTCTCCAGGCTGGATCAACTTCCTCGAGATGTTCTACCCGGACCTCATCCACCACCACTCCACCTGCAAGAGCCCCCAGCAGATATTCGGGGCCCTTGTGAAGACCTACTACGCGGACAAGGAAAAGATAGACCCGGCAAAGATCGTGTCCGTCTCCATAATGCCCTGCTCCGCCAAGAAGTACGAGTGCACCCGCCCGGAGATGAACGCCAGCGGCTTCCAGGACGTGGACTACGTGCTCACCACCCGCGAGCTGGGGAGGCTCCTGAAGTCCTACGGGGTGTCCTTCAATGACCTAGCCCCGCAGCCCTACGACCCGGTCATGGGTATAGGGACCGGCGCGGGCACCATCTTCGGGAACACCGGGGGCGTCATGGAGGCGGCGCTCCGCACCGCCTACGAGGTAGTCACCAAGAAGACGCTGCCTGCTGTCGAGTTCGCCTCCGTCCGCGGCATGAAGGGCATCAGGGAAGCCGAGGTCGATCTTGACGGCACCAAGCTGAAGGTGGCAATCGCCCACGGCCTGGGGAACGCCCGCCAGGTAATGGAGAGCATCAAGGCCGGGAACCCCCGGAACTGGCACTTCATAGAGGTCATGGCCTGCCCCGGCGGCTGCATCTCTGGCGGCGGCCAGCCAATCAGCACGGACATCAACTACCGCAGCAAGCGCATCGCCGGACTCTACGACGACGACAGGCATCTAAAGCTCCGCAAGAGCCACGAGAACCCGGAGGTCCAGCAGCTCTACAAGGAGTTCCTCAAAGAGCCCTGCGGGCACCTGTCCCACAAGCTCCTGCACACGACCATCCACAACGCCCACTTGGACCTTCTCTAGGGAAATCCGCATAGGGCAAGACCCGTTTTTTCCAGGGGGGCCGATTCGTCGGCCCCCCTTTTTTTGTGCCCATGGTGATTAATGTTGCATGATGAATGACGCATGACGAATGATGCATGACGAATATGCCCAGGGATCCCTTTTGCCGGAATCCAGGCCCCCCAACCATATATATAGCTACCCTCCAAAACGGAAAACGGGTCACCTTATTAGAGCATCTTTTTTGCTACTAATTCTACCTAATGTTGCATAATATTACCCTGCGGCTAAAAGGCAAAAGCCTTCCAAACACCCAAAGCCGCAACACCCGTCCAAACACCCAAGCCACAACAGCCACCCAGCCAAGCCTTCCCAGCCAGTAACA
>JAITKK010000007.1 GCA_031278475.1 Deltaproteobacteria bacterium | reverse complement strand
GCCCCGCAGGCAAGGACCAAGAGGCTTGCGAGCCTTGGGTTATCGCTTTCAAGATAATTATGGTAAATTACTATAATAAATGCTAAAAGGATATAAAAATAAAACAGGGACTTAATCCTCGCCTGCGGCACGCAAATGATGGTGAGAAGAAAGGTAAGAACCAAGCCCACCAACAGCAACCTCAACGGAAAGGCAAGTACTGGACCCGCACTACGGAAGGAGGCCCTGGCAACATAGAGCGAGTAGGCACATAAAGTGAGAAATGCGAAGCTCGCAAGCGATGGGGGGGCCAAAATATCCGCTGGACCCTTTATGGCCCACAGCGGGGTGTCGTCCAAAAAGGAGACGAAGAGCGATGGGATGTTCCCCATCACGGCATGATAGGCCCCCGTTATCTCGGTGGTGTATGGCAGGCTTGGCCCGAATCCCCTGGGGAGCACCAGAAACGAGAGGCAGAGGTAGCCAAGAAGCCCCAGGGCCGCCCACAGGGCCACCTCCCGGAATGATGGCCTTGGGCCCCGGGCGGGAGCCGGCCGCCAGGGGAGGCGTACCGGCCTAAGCAGGACCAGCGGGACTAACAGGACCAGAAGTATTAGAAGGCCTTCCAGGCCCAGGAGGAAGGAAAGTGCCGGTAACAGGAACCTAAGAGCCTTTTCCGGCCTTCCGAAATTCCCTTGATCCCTTGCCGAAAGGTAGCCCACGGCCAAAAAGAACATGACGTGGTACATCCCTAGGAGGCAGAAGCCCATGCCTGACCAGGTGCCGGACACGAAGGAACGGGCCCCCAGGAAGATCCCCAGAAAGAGGAGGGACGAGGTCCTTGTGAGCCTTAGGCGGTCCGCCATATAGGAAAAGGAGATGAGCTCGAGCCCGAGCATGAGGAGGACGCCAAGGCGGTACGAGAGGAGGTAGCCGGCATTGAAGAGCGAGAAAAACGCGGAAAACGCCGGCACGCCTATGGTCCCCAGCGTGTCCCCGTAGTACCAAGCCGTGGGCACAAGGCTCTTCTGCCGGAGGATCTCCTGGCCTAAAAGAACGTCCCCGGCCAGCTCCGGGGTCATTATAAGATCGAGGCTCGCGACATAGGCGAGGTAGGAGATGGCAGCCAGGGCGAGTCCCAGGGCAAGGGTCGCCCAAGAGAGCTTTCCGAAAACATCTTTGCCTGGGTGGCTTTGGCTCATCCTGGGTCTTCCTGCGGGTAGCCCGCGCCCCCTGGGGCGCGGGCGGTTTGTCTTGAGCCGTGGCTCAGGCCTGGGGCTCTGGGGAGCTTTCCATACCGGGTAGCGGGCTTTTGGTAACGCCGGGTATTATTTTGCCACCAAAGTCTTGCATTTTAACAATTTTGTGTGCATAATTGAAACAAATCATACGCAACGCCCCCAAGACAGCGAAGAACAAGCTACCGTATCCGGGATTGCCAGGCTGGGGGGTCAGAAACTTATCAGAAAACCTGAAGGTTGAAGCCGCGCCCACGCTTCAACTTTTTTTTTGCCCTTTTGCCAGCCAAGGGCCATAGGCATGCATCCAAGATCCTCCATAGTTGCGATACCCAATATACCAGATACATCCTATTTTTGCAAACACCCACCACATACGGTGGCATAACTCTTTTAACAACACATTTGGCATATGGTGCCGTAGGCGCAAAGGGAAGCTTTGTTCCAGGCCCTTGGCCAAGAAATCCCACATCCACGGAAAAGCCATCCGGCAAAGGGCCGGATATCGGCGGTCCACAACCGCAGGAGAGGCAAATGACAGAGAAAAATTACCACCTAGAGACCCTGGCAATCCACGCCGGCCAGACGGTGGATAGCGACACGCTTGCCAGGAACGTGCCGGTCTACCGCACCACCGCCTACGTCTTCAAAAGCAGCGAGCACGGTGCCAACCTCTTCGCCCTGAAAGAGCTTGGGAACATCTATGCCCGGCTCATGAACCCCACCAACGACGTCCTGGAAAAGCGCATCGCCGCTTTGGAGGGCGGGCTCGCGGGTCTCTCGCTCTCAAGCGGGACGGCAGCGGTCTATTTCTCCATAGTGAACATCCTCAAGACCGGCGATGAGCTGGTGTCCGCAGTGAACCTTTACGGCGGCACCTACACCATGTTCGACGCAATCCTTCCGCAGCAGTGCAACATAACGGTCCGCTTCGCGCCCGTCAACGACTTCGAAAAGACCGAGGCCGCAATCACGCCCAAGACCAGGGCCATCTTCGTTGAGACCATCGGGAACCCGGTCCTGGACGTGGCGGATCTGGAGGGCTACGCGAAGATTGCCAAGAAGCACAAGCTCCCGTTGCTGGTGGACTCCACCTTCACCCCGCCCTTCCTGCTGCGCCCGATAGATTACGGGGCAGACGTTGTCATCCATTCCCTCACCAAGTGGATAGGCGGCCACGGCTTGGGGATCGGGGGCATCGTGGTGGACGCTGGCAAATTCGACTGGAAGGACCCTAGGTTCGACCTCTACAACGAGCCGGACCGGGGCTACCACGGCCTGCGTTTCGGCCACGACCTGGGCCCTTTGTCACCCATAGCCTTCGCCCTGAGGCTCCGCACCGTGGGCCTGCGCAACCAGGGGCCAACTCTCGCCCCTGATGCGGCCTGGCTCTTCCTCCAGGCGGTCGAAAGCCTGGCGCTGCGCATAGGCCGCCACAGCGAGAACGCCCTGAAGGTCGCCCAGTGGCTGGAAGCCCATCCCAAGGTCACCTGGGTACGCTACCCAGGCCTTCCCAAGGATCCCGCCTACAAGCTAGCCCAGAAGTACCTGCCCAACGGCCAGGGCGGCATGGTGGTCTTCGGGGTCAAGGGCGGAAGGGATGCCGGCATAAAGCTGGTGGACAACATAAAGCTCTTCAGCATCCTCGCAAACGTTGGGGACGCCAAGAGCCTCATCATCCACTCAGCGTCAACGACCCACTCCCAGCTCTCGGGCGATGCCCAGGCGGCCGGCGGTCTCCACGACGACTTGATCCGGCTCTCCATAGGCATCGAGCACATAGACGACATCATCGGTGCCCTGGACGATGCCCTGAAGCTCATCTAAGCGGTCTATCGTTTACCGGCCTTCCGCACCCCACGGCCCGGCATCGCGAGCAATGCGGCTTGATTATCGGCGGATATTGAATCCAATTGGCCCGAATGTTGTCACAAAAGGCCGTGAACGGTTACATGTTGTCAGATTTACCCAAATCGGGCCCCAAACAGGGGCCCGATTTGGGATTCCCGCCCCATTTGCGACAAACCCGGCCCAAGCCTTCCGAGGCATTCCTCGGAAGGCTTGGGCAAACAACCCCCGGCCCGCAAGACACCCCC
>JAITKK010000098.1 GCA_031278475.1 Deltaproteobacteria bacterium | reverse complement strand
GGAAAAAATCCTAGCCGCCTATGAGAACATGAGCTACAAGAACAAGTACCCAGTAACCTTGGTGGGTCACATGAGGCTTCACGGCAAATGGTTTTCCAACATGCTGGAGAGGGAGTTATCCCCGGAATTCTTCGATGTTTTGATTAGTTACGGCCAAAACACCGTGGCATGGCTTAAGAACATGGTGGATCCCAACCTAATCTCAGCATTTATCGCAGGAGGTTCCCACAGGGAACCGAAGTTCTACTATGTTTTCCAGCCTGAATATTTCGACAAGGAGGATTTGACCTTAAGCGAGAGCAACCAGCGTAAAATCCTAGCCGAGCTGGAAGACAAGTTCGTCGAATACAATTTGAACATGGGTTTTCCTGCTACCCCGTCCTTTCGTGAATTCATGGGCATGTCCCAAAGTGAGTTCACCGGCTATTCCAAAATGGTGCATACGGAATACGTACCCGAGGAACAAAAGATAGACTTGGACAAAGGCATGACGCTTAGGGACAGGCTTACGATGATTTTGGGCGGACAAACTCTTCAACAACGGGCCAATGACATCGCTTTCCTCGCCAACAGGGAATCCGATATCAAATTGCAAAAACTCATCAAGGCTTGTGCCTTTGATGTAAGGTTGTTCCGGATGCACCTGAGGAACAAACTCACCGCATCCAACTTCCTGATGCTTCGAAGGGATCGTAAGTATGAAAACCTTGAGCGCAAAAACGGGCCAGACCTGAAGGTGCTGTTCTCAAGGTTGTACAATGGGTCAATCAGGCAATTAGACCCAAAAATACCCAACTATTTCGAGGCTGTTTTGCCAAACGGCCGTAAGTTTTTCGTTCATGGTGATAAATGGAGGGAAATTGGGACAAATAACACGTCTTATGGGGCAATTTCCATAGTAAACCACATCTCAGGGTACCCACCCAAGGAATTCGCCGATGCGGCAAACGAGCTTGAATCGTGCTTTCCGAGGGAAATCGTCGCAAATGCGGTCAGATTGCATGCAAAACCCCTCGCCCTGGATGCCCTAAGGGTAATACGGGATTTGCCCTTCCGCCTACCGCCCCACTCAGAAAAAGATTGGGAGCAAGGGATTGATAATCTCTTGAAATTTCATAACATTCCAAAAAACGTCCTTGCCTATTTCCATGATAAGGGGTTAATCACGGCAGATAAGAATGGCGGCATCAATTTCGCCTGCGACCAGCTGACAGGGGCCTTCAGGCTCTATTTTTCAGAAAACTGCGAGAATGCCTTTCTCCTCCAGCCACTGGCCAACGCATTGCCCTTTTATCTCCCAGGAAGCCGAAATAAGCTCATAATAACTGAGAACCCCCTTGTGGCCCTGAAGGTCAAATCCCAGGATTTTGAATCATGCGTCCTGGCCTACGGGAACAACATGCCCATCACTCGGCTCCTGTGCTACGTTAGGGGGAAGGACATCATCCTCCACCGGGAGACCAATGGGCCCATTTCCAAGTTGCTCATAGACTTCCTGATAGACTACGGGTTCCACTACTGCCTGCAATATGGCTACGTCTTGGACAAGAAAAGCACTACCTGAGCCATGGGTCAAGGCCTCCCACGATTGCATAGTGGGGCTCCCTCTCTGTATCAAAGGACATTAAATTTTGCCCAATGGCCATACCTTGCCCTTAGCTTGGGATCATAACTTGCCTAATACCCTTCCTAAGAGTGGGCAGTTGGCACTCTCGGGTTGTCACGCTCGGGTTGGCACGCTCGGGTTGGCATGGTCGGATTAACACGGTCGGTGAAGCTTTCCCAGCCTCCTTTTATCTTTTGCTTTATTGGGAGCCTGCCTTTACAATACCCCAAAGAGCCGGGCGGCCGATATTAGCCCCTGTGGTATGGGCAAGGCCCCCTCTTGGCCCTCGCCTCCCTTTGGGCTTACCCAGGGCTATCCTCGCTAACCCATCCCTCGTGACAAGCCCTTTCCGACACGTCTCGGGCTCAGAGCCTCCCCTTTGGCCCGAGGCCATGGCCTCAATTTCTTACTATTTTTCCATCCCCCAAGGTTCCCCCGCTATACATGCCCAATACAGCCAAAATTCTAATTATATGCCTCAAACACCTTGGGGACGTGGTCACCACCACCCCGGTCATAAGCCTCCTCCATGACAAGTTCACTGGCTGCGAGATCCATTACGCCACCTACCCTGAGGCCTTGCCACTGGTTACCTCCCACCCAGGGCTTGCCAAGACCTTCGGGATCCCAAGGCACCTGGGCCTGTCCCGTCTTTGGGGGCTGTACAGGGAGCTTGCCCCGGAACGCTACCACTTCGCCCTGGACTTCTCCGAGGGGGCCCGTGGGGCCAAGCTAAGCCTCGCCTCCAGGGCCACCATCAGGGTCGGCTACAGGTGCAAGGGTTTCCACCTCTTCCGGAACGGCATCCCCACCATACCGATACCCTCCCGCCAAGACGAGGCCGATAGGCCGGTTACCGAATGCCACGCCGATTTCGCCAGGGCGGTCGGCTGCCGCTTCGAAAAGGCCCCCCTCCCTAAAATCTACCCCTCCCCAAAGGCCGCAGCTGCCGCCTCCGAGTACCTTGAGAGCATCGGGGTGGAGGGTCCCTTCGCCGTAGCCCACCTCACCGCGACCGACGATATCAGGCTCTGGCCGCCCAGGCACGCAGGTAAAGCGGTTGCCTTCCTGAGCGAGAGGGTAGGACCGGTGTTGATGGTTTCCAACGGCTCCGAGAGGGAGACATCCTTCCTTAAGCTGGTATCCCATGAAGCCGGGGACAGGGGCATCGGGACCGGTGCCCTCCCGCTGGACACCCTCATGGGGCTCCTACGCAAGGCCAGGATCTTCATCGGCCTGGACTCGCTGGGGGGGCACATGGCAGCGGCCCTTTCTTGTCCCACCCTATCCATTTTCGGGCCCAGCCGGGAGAAGCACTGGGCCCCAAGGGGCCCCATGGTCGAGATCGCCCACACGGACCGGGCCTGCCGTTCCTGCGTCACCGGCGGCTGCCTGGGCGGGGGGCTCTCGGCCTGCCTGGACGAGCTAGACTTCGACGAATGGGTGAGGCCAAAGCTTACGGCCATGCTCGCGCATATCGGGGACGAGGGCGAAAACGCCTAAATCCCCCGCCCGGGCTTTTAGCCCGGGCGGGGGATCTTTCCCCTTGATGCAGGGAACCCCCGCCACGCAGGATGCGTGACGGGGGTTCCCATTGATGCCCCGATATGGAAGCGTGGGGCTAGAAGCTGAAGGATAGCACGCTTGCCCAGGCGAAAGTGTCCTTGGCATGGACCCAGCCCTTGGACTTGCTGTCCCAGGTGTCGAAGGCGTCGCCAGAGAAGAAGTAGCCAAACTGGGTCTCGAAGCTAACATTTTCCATAATCTGGAATTTCGCGCCCAGATCAATCTCCCAGCCCAAATCCTTGGACTGGGGACGGCGGTTGACGCTAGCGGTCATGTTCCTCGGCAAGAACGGCACGGAAACGTAGTCCTTCGAGGCCTGCTCGTACCAGACGATTGCGGGCTTTACCAACCTGAAGTAGCCGATCCCGTAGTTTATGGACACCTTGTCCGGCACCAAGGTATGGTTGCCGAGGATGCCCACGCCCATCTGGTTGGATTGGCCGCTGTTGAAGTCGGTGAAGCCCGTAGTACTGTCGGCCCTGTCAATCCAGCGCTGGCCCATGTTGTCGCTGAAGTGGCCGTTCCCCAGAGTCTGGTCGTTGAAGGCGACCAAGAAGGGCGCGAAGTCGCCCAAGTTCACCAGGCTGTTGAGCTTCTCCCTGTCATTGTCCAGATCGGTCCCGCTAACGTACCAACCTGCGAGCGTAACGTCGCCCTGGCCGTAGTCCCAGACGGCGTCAAGGTAGAGCCCCAGGCCTTTGTTCTCGAGCGTCCCGTCCCAGGGATGGCCGACAAATTCGTCCTCTAGCCTTTTCCAGATGGCATCGTTTGCGAACTTCTTGTCATAGGTGCGCTCTCCCCAGCCGTACTTCCCCTCGAAGTGAAGGGTCACTGGCCCGAAGGCCTGGAAGAAGCTCGGGTTGACGAAGAATGCCCGATCCTTTTTGACACCTGGGTCGGTCATGTTGCGGCTGTATTCCAAGCCCAAGCCAAGTCCGCCCGTCTCCCACTCGAAGGTGCCCTCGGCCCCGAAGACATCGTAGTCGATATCCTTGTGCTGAATATAGGTCAGTCCCGTGGGGGCCGGCCCTTGGTAGCCCAGTAAGGTGGGATACTGCCCTGTAATGACGTTTTCGGAATCCCACTCACCGCTCGTAGCGTCATATTGCATAAGGTTGGCCCCTAGCTTGCCGTAGTAGACCGCGAGCCCCAGCTTGCTCCCTCCCGCAAGCTCCCACTTGTTGCTGTAGGTGAGGGCGTCGATGGGGGAGTTCATGTCAAAGACGTTGTTGTAGAGGAACTCGTCCCCGTACGCGGGGGCGTAACCGAAGGATGCGAGACCGCCCACCGTCCCGGGAAGGCCGTCAACTATGTGGCCGCCCCTGATGGTGCCCCAGGATGTTTCGATCTGGCCGTAAAGGGCTCTCGTGAAGAGGGCGGTGTTGCCCATTCCGAACCTCTGGTAGTTTGGCCCGCGGAACTGCCAGAAAACCATGACATTGTCGTTCGGCTGGAAGCGAACGTTTATATTAAGCTTGTTGGAAAAGAAGTTGTCCCTGTCGACAGGGTTCCTTGCGGCCTTGCTGAAATTGGAAAGCGACTCATGGAAGACTTTGACGTAGCCGCTGAACTCGACCGGTGACGATGCAAAGGCCTGCGCCCCTGCTCCTATGAGAAGCAGGATTCCCAACGCTGACGCAATAAACTTATTCATAAATTCTCCTAAAAAATCAAAAATGCTTGTTGCTATAACCTTAAGGACATAATGGACTAACTTCATTAGTGCCATCTGTTTTCCCTAAGGCATAAAAACCAATGATCCCCAAGGGTTGCCCTTTCCGAGCCCTTAGCCTCTCCCCTTTGCAATTTCTTTGGGGAGCGATAAAACGGCTCGTGTTCCCAAGGGTTCTATGACCATGGATTCCAGAGGAGCATGCGCATCGCATTAAAAGTAATACGGAAATGCGACATACTTAAGCTCCGCAATAGCAGCAAGCAAAACAGATGCCATCGGGATATAAAATAAACGGACGCAAAATCAAGGCATTCCCCTTACTTTTTATGAATTTTTAGGTTTTAAAAGTGGTTATTTTCCGATAACGCATGAAAATTCGTCGCACTTTGGAAACGAATTAAGAAGTAATCCGTAAATTACACCTAAGTACCCATT
>JAITKK010000046.1 GCA_031278475.1 Deltaproteobacteria bacterium | reverse complement strand
TATTGACAAAAAATCGAGTGATAGTATAATAAGCTTTCAAAATGGTTAACCTTCTATAACGTCATATGAGGCGCGCCACAGAAGGCAACAAACATTTTAACTACCACTAATTAGATATTTTTATAGCTACTTATAGCTAGTTGTGCGGTATGGAGTGCATGGACGAATCCCATGCCCGGCCGCCAAGCAGCTGCCGCCCTGCCGGGCCACGGCCCGGGGCGCGCAAGGAACAGAGGAGCCAATGGCCGAGCGCATCCTACACTACCCCAAGCAGTTTCTGAACCAAGTGGACATCAACCTGGGCAACCTCCGGCACAACTACCGGATAATGAAGGAGCTGGCCGGCACCAAGCCCATCATGGCGGTTATCAAGGGGGACGCCTACGGCCACGGGCTCATCCAGTGCGCCAAGGCCTTGGTGAGCGAGGGGGCGCTCCACCTGGGCGTCCAGGACGTGACCGAGGGCGTGGCCCTGAGGGACGTGGGCATCAGGGAGCAGCAGATATACATTTTGTCCGGCCTGGACTACCCATCCCAGATAACCCTCGCCGCGGAGCGGGACCTTGTGGTCTTCGTCTACAGCAGGGAGCAGCTGGTGAACGTCATGAACCTGGCCCAGGTCCGCACCTTCCGGATAAAGGTCTTCCTGAAGATAGACACCGGAATGGGACGGCTCGGCATGGCGGTGAGGGACGCGCTCCCCTTCATGCAGCAGGCCCAGGCCTCCCCCTACCTCCATGTGATTGGGCTCGCGACCCACCTCGCGACCATCTCGGACCAGGAGGCGGTGGACCAGATCAAGGCCTTCCAGACCTTGCTGGAGAAGGGCGAGGAGATTTTCCAGAAACCCCTCATAGGCAGCGCCCTTTCCGGCGGGGCCATGCTCGCGCACCCGGAGTACCCGGACGGGCTCTCCAGGGTGGGGCTGGCACTCTACGGCGTGCCGCCGCACAAGGACAGGCTTGTGTCCCCGGTCCCCTGGACGGCGGAGGGCCACGTGTTCCTGGAGCCCCCGCTGTTCCCCCCGAAACTGACCGCGGAACCCAAGCCCGCCATCCGCCCCACCGTCAAGGCGGCCCAGGAGCTCAAGCCCGTGATGCGGGTGGCGTCCACCGTAATCCAGGTGAAAAGGCTCAGGAAAAACGATCCGGTGAGCTACGACCGCACGTTCCACGCGCCCCAGGACATGACGATCGCGCTTGTCCCCTTCGGCTACGTGAACGGGCTCAACACCAGCCGCTCCGACAAGAACTGCGCCCTCATCCGTGGCCAGAGGGTGGACCAGATCGGGAGGATCTGCATGAGCCTCACGGCCTACGACGTGACCCACCTCGAGACCTGCAGGCCCGGGGACGAGGTGGTCCTCCTGGGCGAGTCCGAAGGCGAGGTCCTGGACGCCTACCAGGAGTATTACCAGGAATACGCGAACCCCTACGAGATCCTCTGCCTCTTCGGCCGCCTCAACAGGCGGGTCCACAAGGACGACTGAGAAAAGGCCCAGGCCCAGGATCCATGCCCCAAGCCCTCCCGCGATGGCCGGGCATCCCGGGACCGCATGACAACCCGCCCGGGCAGCCGCCCGCCCGGGGCGCAAGGACAAGATGAAAGACAAGATAAAAGGCCTGGTCTGGCAGGGGGCCCAGGCCGCCGCGGCCAAGGCGGGCCTTTCCCAGGCCCTCGACCAGGGCAGGTTCCTGGTCGAAAGGCCCGCAAACCCCGAATTCGGGGACTTCTCCAGCAACGCGGCCCTGGTGTTCTCCAAGGACTTCAAGGCGGCCGACCCCAAGGCGACGGGCAGGAACCTCGCCCAGCTCATAATCGACGGGATCCCCGATAAGGAAGGCGTCTTCGCCTCCGTGGGCATCGCGGGCCCGGGCTTCATAAACTTCCGCCTGACCGCGGCCACCTGGCAGCGGCAGCTAAAGGCCATCAGGGCATCCGGCGCGACCTACGGCTCCTCGGCCCCCAGCGGCAGGAAGGTGCTCCTTGAGTTCGTCTCCTCCAACCCGACGGGGCCCCTCCACGTGGGCCACGGCCGCGGTGCGGCCTGGGGCGACGCCATGGCGAACGTCCTCTCCTTTTTGGGGGACGAGGTCACGAGGGAGTACTACATAAACGACGCCGGGAACCAAATCGCGACACTCGGCCGCTCGGTCCTGTTCAGGCTTGAGAACCCGGAGCCCGACAGGGAGGCCCCGGACGGGCTCTACAAGGGGCTCTACGTCCTGGGGCTGGCGGACGAGCTGAAGAGGCGGCACGACCCGGCCTGGTTCGCCCGCCCCGAGGGGGAGCTTCTCCCGGACCTCAGCCGGGAGGCGTCCGACATCATCCTGCAGAGCATGCGGGAGGATCTCGGCCTCTTCAACGTGGGCTTCGACAACTGGTTCTCGGAGAGATCGCTTTACGAAAGCGGCGAGGTCGGAAAGGCCATAGGGATCCTAAAAGAGCGCGGCCACACCTACGAGGGCGATGGCGCCCTGTATTTCAAATCGACCGACTACGGCGACGACAAGGACAGGGTCCTTGTGAAGTCGGACGGCGACACGACCTATTTCGCCTCAGACGTCGCCTACCACGAGAACAAGTTCGGGCGCGGCTACGACCTCGCGATAGACGTTTTGGGCGCGGACCATGCCGGCTATCTCGCCCGCATGTCGGCCGCGGTCCAGGCCCTGGGGCACGACAAAGACCAGCTTCGGATCGTGCTCTACCAGCTGGTGAAGCTCTTCCGGGACAAGGCCCCCGTCAGGATGAGCACCAGGGCCGGGGAGTTCGTGCCCCTGAGGCTTGTCCTGGACGAGGTCTCGCCGGACGCCGCGAGGTTCCTCTACCTTACCCAGAGCCACGACTCGACCCTTGACTTCGACCTTGAGGTGGCGAAAGCCAAGAACAGCGACAACCCCGCCTACTACGTGCAGTACCTCACGGCGAGGATCTTCCAGGTGAGGGCCAAGGCCCTTTCCGCCTTCGGCGCAATCGAGGAGCCCGACTTCTCGCTGCTCAAAGACGGCGAGGAGATAGCCCTGATATCCCAGCTGGAGGGATTCCCCGAACTCCTGAGGAACATAGGCAGGAACCTCCAGCCCCATCTCCTCACCACCTGGCTCGTGGAGACCGCGAAGCTGTTCCACCACTACTACGGCGGCCACCGCATAGTCCAGGAGGGGGAGAGGGACCTGAGCTTCGCAAGGCTGGGCCTCGCCTGGACGGTGAGGACGGTAGTGGGCATCGGGCTAAGGCTTTTGGGCGCCGAGGCCCCGGAGAGGATGTAGGGCATCCCGGGCATCGGCCAAGGCCCTGGCAGGGCGCCTGCCGCAAGAAGACAGAGGCCAAGGGCCGGGCCATCGGCCAGAAGGAGACTTTCGTGTTCAGAACAGCCGCCAAAGCAAGCCCCACGGAAGACAGGCTGAAGACGATACTCGCCCAGAACGGCTTCGCCTCTGGCGACCTGGCCGAGTGGAGGGGAACCCCCCCCAAGGGCCAGAAGCCCTGGGTTATGTCCGGCCGCGGCAATCCCGGCCAGGCCCAGCCCATGGGGCCGGTGACGGCCATGCCCCAAGCCAAGGCGGCCCCCTTGCAGAGGCCGCCCAAGGCCGTGGCCCTCAAAAAGGCCGAGCGCGGCCCCAGGGCCCCCAAGGCGGACGCCCCGAACCCCGTGGCGGCCGGGACGGCGGCCCCGGGCGTGGATGCCGCCGAAACCAAGGCGTCCCGCGGGCTTGCCTGGCTGGAACCCATCAAGTGGCTCTCGAAACTCTTTTTGTCCGCCATATTCCTCGCCTGGATCTTCGTCCTGGGCATCCTGGTGGGAAGGGGCTCCCTCATAAACAACCACCAGGCGGCCGCGGCCATGGACCCAGGGTCCCCAGCGGCGCAAGGGCAGGCCTGGGCTAGCGAGACGCGCTTCGCGGCCCCCCCGGCGAACCCAAGGGCCCAGGGGGGCGCATGGTACGCCGCCCCCGCGGTCGGCCCGCAGCGGCCCAAACCGGCCCCGCCCCGGACAGCCCCGGCCCCTTACAGGGCCCCGGCCGGAACCGGCCCCGCGGAAGATGCCCCCAAGCCGCCCAAGGCAAGGGCCAAGGAACCCAAGGCGACCGATTCCCCAAAAGGCCCCAGGCTCAACGAGACAAGCCCCTTCGCGATAGCCCTGGGAAGCGGGAACCAAGAGGCCCCCATCCCAGCCGCCGCCCCCGCCCCTGACAAAACACCCCTTTCGGCCATGGGCGAGGCCGGGGGCCTGAAGCCGCCTGAGACGCCTATGGCTACACCAGCGGCCCCCGCGCCCAAGGCCGAAAACGCGTCTTCCCCGGAGGCCGCCCCCTCCCCTGCCCCACCGGCCGAGACTGCCGCCAAAAAGCCCGAAAAGACCGAATACTGGCCCTCCGAGCCCAAGGGCGGCGGGCTGTACACCGTGCAGCTGGCAACCCCCAAGGAAGAATCGCGCGCCCGGAAGATCGTGGAAAATTTCAGGAAGAACGGGCTGGATGCCTACTACTACCCATCCTCGGGCCGCTACTTCGTGAGGGCCGGGAGGTACCAGACGAAGAACGAGGCCGAGATAGCGAAAATCGCCATGGAGTCGGCCGGGGCCGTGAAACCCTACGTCTCGCGGCTGAACCCCGACTGAGCGGGATTCCCGCCCAAGGGCTGCCTGCCCCGTTCACTTTCACTGCCCCATTGACTTCCCCATTCCCCGCAACTATCGCGCATTGCCAAGGGCGCGAATAACCGCATCCAAAAAAACAAGCCCGCCCTCCCCGAAAACATATTCCGAGGTGGAAGGCGGGCTTTGTCGTGGATACGAAAAGCCAAGGGCGTATGCAAAGAGCCAAGGGCCCAGACAAAGAGCCAATTGCCTATGGTTTTGGGCCTATGGTTTGGGGCCTATGGTTTGGGCTTATAGGTTTTAGAAACCCCTCCTCAGACCATGCTGAGGCTCACGACCGACGCATCCAGCCTGGGGGCGGTCGAGTAGCTTGAGGAGGCGGTAGTGTCGCGCAGGGGCGCCAAGCTGTTGGCGACCGCGGCCATGGTGCCGTTCACGCCCGCGCCAAGGCCCATGGCCGGGCCCACGCTGATCGTCTGCATCTTCCGGCTCGGGTCCATCAAATAGGATATCTTGTTCATGGCCATCTGGGCGGCGTAGGCGGGCGGGTAGTAGAAACTATCCAAATCCACCGCACCGTACTTGATTGGCTCCTCGGCCTGGGTGGCAGGCGTCTTGATGGTGGTTATCCCCGTCCCCACTATCCTCACCTTCATGTGCCCTGAGTCGGCGTAGAAGCTGGATATGTCGGTATCCCGCTGGGTGCCGTTGATGCTGTAGCGGTAGGGCTTCATGTTGCGGTAGTTGGACCTCTCCTCCATTATCAACGATGGGTAGCTGTCGGTGGAGGCGATGTCGAGGGGATCGGCCAGGGGCTCGCGCCTGGGCCTCACGTTGAAGTAACGCTGGATGGCGTCCACCACCGTGGTCGGGCTCTCGTGGGCCTTGTCCACGTCTAACGCCATGTAGTGGGCCAAGTTCACCCCGGGGGGAGGGCTGTAGCTGTCCACCCGGGCGACCATGTTGTTGGAAACGGTTGCATGGGGCTTGGGGGCCCCGCTCTTGATGATCTGGGCTACCACGTTGGGGCCGGGCTCGGTGTACTCGACCGACGCCTGCCGGACCGTCGAGGGGCCCTGGTATTCCAGGAAACTCTCGGCACCTACCGTGCTGGGGACCACGCTCATAAGACGCTCCTTTGGGTGAAAGGGCCCTTCACGCATGAGGCGCGAAAGGCTTACGCCGGTCCCTGGCGGGCCGAGGGCACAAAAAAAGCGCTTAAGACAACCCAAAGTTCCCTCCGGGCTTAAGCGCCTACCCTGGCACAAGCATAGCCCCCTATCCATTGGGGGTTTGTTGATACAAACTATAACCCAAACATGAAGTAGGAGTCAAGCTCTTTTTGAATTATTTTTTCCTGATTTTGGGGACCGATTCAGCCAAAAAAGCCAAAAAACCTCCAACAATACCTAAACCATCCCACCAGGGAATCTAAAAATCCATTAAATTCACACACAAGCAAACCCAGCCATAGCTCACGGGATACTTGAAAAAAGTTTGGCGAAAACCCAAACAAACTCGACAAACACGAAATATTGTTAGACATTTCCGGAAATAAGCTGGAAACCCGCATAACAAAGTTAAAACACGCTGGAATTTTGTTTTGCGAGTGCCAAACAAAGTTTGGGAAATGCCCAATTAATTTGGAAAAACTTCTAACGTTTCCCAAAAAGCGATTAACAAAATTGGAAAAGCATCAAACAAAGTTGGATTTGCCGCAAAGAAAATTTGAAAATCCTATAACTTTGCTAAAAAACACCCTAACAAAGCCAAACAAACATCCAACTTTCTTAAAATTTACTCAAGACAAACCTAAGAAATAATATAACAAAGTTAAAAAGCACTTCAATAAAATTAGACCGCACCCAAAGAAAGCTCGAAGAGCATCAAATATTGTTTGAAAATATTCCAAACAAGCTAAAAAATGGCCAAAATCAAATAATTACCCCGAAAATGCGTACCTGTTGGGCATAATCGAAAAACATGCCGATACAGTATTTTCATAATATTATTTGAAATTTGGAACATTTCATAAGCTTTTCAAGGCATGATCGGCTAAAACCCGCCACTGGCAACCATTGCGCTGGGGTTCCCGGCCATGGAATCGCCCCGTTGGTTTCCCGCACAGAATTTTGAAAATAAAATCCGTTTTTTTGGAAAAAACACTTTAGCTTTAGCTAAGGTTAACCGATAAGAAAAACAAGAAGCCCTCCAACAATGTTAGAGGGCCCTGCAATTAACTTAGATGGCTTTTTAACAAAGCTAGAGGGCTTTCCAATTAAATTAGCCGGTTTTTTAACAAAGCTAGTGGGCTTTCCAATTAAGTTAGCCGGTTTTTTAACAAAGCTAGTGGGCTTTCCAATTAAATTGGGTCGTTTTCCAACAAAGTTAGAGGGCTTTCCAATCAAATTGGAAAATTTTCCAAATTAGCTCCAAAAACACTGAGGGAAGTTAGAATGGATTCCAATAAAGCTACAGTGCCTTCCAATAATGTTTGAAAAAATTCCAAGCATGCCAGAGAAGCTTGCCAGAGAAGCTTGCCAGAGAAGCTTGCTCGAAAGGGACCATGGCCCAAACCCGCATCCAGCCGGGTTGGATTGGGACAAAATCAGATGGTTTTGCAAAACTTGGGCATCCCCTGCCCTAGGCCGGGGCTCAGTCACCTTCGTCGCGGACGTAGGTCGCGGAGGCGTTGTTGGACTCCCAGGCGGACACCGACCAAAGCCTCACCCTATTCTCGGAATCGGCCTCTATGAGCGGGGCCAGGTGGGTGAAGATGAAGTAGGCGATGTTCTCGGATGATGGGTTCCTGTTCTGGAAGTAAGGGAGCTCGTTTAGGTACTTGTGGTCCAGCTCGTCCAGGATCTCGTTCAGGCGCCTCTTTATGACCCCAAAGTCCATGACCAGCCCTATCTTGTCCAGTGAGTCGGCCCTCACCCTCACCTCCACGAACCAGTTGTGGCCGTGCAGGTTCTCGCACTTGCCGTAGAACTCCCTGAGCTTGTGGGCGGCCGCGAAATGGTTGGTAATCTTTAGCTCGAACACGCTTGGTCCCCCCCGGCCGTCACTCGGACCCTTGGGACGACCCGTCGTCGCCAAGGAGGCCCTCGTCCATCCACCCGGACAAGGTCGCGACCAAGGTTTCCGTGGATTCCCTGGACAGGTTCACCGAGTCGCGCTTCTTGTAGGTGCCCTTGAACTTCTGGTAGCGGCGGATGCAGGCCTTTGCCGGCCCGAATTCGCCGGTCTTGCGGTTCCTGTCCCTGTACCTGAACAGGATCACCGCCCAAACTCCCTTCTGGAGCACAATCCTGTCAAGCTCCTCCGAGAGGACCTCGCCATCCTCCTCGTAGGTGAAGGTTATTTCGCTTATTGTTTCGGCCAAAACTCATTCTCCTGGTGTTGGGTTGGGGGCCCCCCTCGCGGGGGGCGGGCGCAGGGCGGGCGGGTACCGCCGGCTCAGCGCTTGAGCCTGCCGTGGGCCGCCGGCGGCGGCGGGGGCGGCGCGACATCCTCTGGCGGCGGGTCGTAGAGCGCCTCCCTCTTGTCCATGCTGATCTTCCTCATGAACAGGAACAGGGGCAGCCCGCAGGACACGCCTATCAGGAGGGTCGCGAGGAAGGGCAGCCAGAGGCCGCTCATCCTGAGCCGCCTGCCCTCCATGACTATGAAGACCCAGGTGGCGAGCATGGTCACAAGGACCACCGCGGCCAGGTAGCTGCTCACAGGGTTTGCGAGGGCCTCCAGCCTGACGTCGTGGAGGTTGAACTTCCCGGTCGCTATGAGCTGCCCCAGGAAGGCGTAGGGGGCGACGGCCCCCAGGAAGGCCAAGCCGAGGAAGAAGTATCCCATTTAGCCTCGCTTGCCCGGGCGGGCCGTTCCCGCCCGGCTAGTCGCCGCCCTCGGGCCCGGCAGCCCCTTCTTGGGCCGCCGCTTTATCGCCCCCCGGCTCGCCTTGCGACCCAGCCGGGTCGGTGGGGGCGGGGGGGTCCCAGTTGCCGAGCACGGTGCCCTCGGGGGGCTTGGCGGTGCCGAAATAGCGCAGGTAATCGTTGGCCTGCGGGTCTATGAGTATGACCGAGCCCGCCTTGAAGGCGGTCTGGTAGGAATCGAGCGAGCGCTTGAAGGCGTAGAACTCGGGGTCGGCGCCGTAGGCCTGGGCGTATATCCTCGCGGCCTCGGAGTCGGCCTCGCCCCTTATCACCTGGCTGCGCATCTCGGCCTCGGCAATCTTTTCCCGGACCTCGCGGTCGGCCTGGCTCATGATCTCCTGGCCGTTGCGCCTGCCCTCGCTGCGGTAGAGGGTCGCCTGCTGCTCCCTTTCCGTGCGCATGCGGTCGTAGACGGCCTTCTGGTTCTCGGGCGGCAGATCCGCCCTCTTTATGCGCACGTCCAGGACCACAAGCCCGGCCTGGGTGTCCTCGGCCAGCTTGGTGTTGGTGGTGTCGGTCACGGTCACCATGATGGAGCCGCGGTTCTGGGAGATGATCTCCTGCATCTCGTGGAGGCCCAGCTCGCGGCGGAGCTCGCCCACTATGATGCCGCCCAGGCGCCTCTTGGCCTCCTCAATGATGGAGTAGCTGTTCTCGCTCTTGAAGCGCTGGTAGAACAACAGGGGGTTGACTATGCGCCAGCGGACGTAGGCGTCCACCACCATGTTCTTCTTGTCCTTGGTGTAGATCTCGGCCGCGGCGACGTCGTACTCCATGAGGCGGTTGTCGAAGAAGACCACCTTCTGGATGAACGGTATCTTGGAGTGCAGGCCGGGCTCCCTTATGCCGCCCACCGGCTGCCCGAACTGGAGTACCAGGGCCCTCTGGGTCTGGTCCACCGTGAAGAATATGGAGGACAGTATCATGTAGAGAAAGATTATGCCGATTATGAAGAGTATCAGGTACTTCCTCGACCTGGTCTTGTTCTTCGCGACAGACATCTTAACCGCTGCGGTCATTTCGCACCCCCCTTCTCGGCCTGGGCCCCGGGCTTGGCGCCGGGGTTAACCAGCGGCAGGATGGGGAGGGTGTCGCGGCCGCCGGAGCCGCCCATGACGTACTTGTCGACGCCGGGCAGCGTCTTGTCCATGGTCTCAAGGAGCAGGCGCTCCCTCGTCACCTCGGGGGCCTTGTGGTACTCGTCCATGAGGGCCGTGAATCGGGCCGACTCGCCCTTGGCCTGGTTCACCCTCTCGGCCTTGTAGGCGTTTGCCTCGGCCAGGATGACGTAGACCCTGGCCTCGGCCTCGGGGATCCGGCTGTTGCGGTAGGCGTTGGCCTCGTTGACCGAGCGGGTGGAGTCCTCCCTCGCGGAGGTCACGTCCTTGAAGGCCTGGATGACGTCCGCGGGCACGTGCACGTCCTGGAGCTCCACGTTGTCTATGGTTATGCCTGTCTGGTACTTGTCCATCATGGCCTGCAGCGAGTTCTTGGTGTCCTCCTGGATGCTGGCCCGGTTGTCGGTGAGGGCCCCGTCTATCGTGTTCCTGCCTATGACCTCGCGCATCGCGGAGATGGCCGCGTCCCTGACCGCCTTCTCGGGGTCGAAGACCTGGAAGGCGTAGGCCATCGGGTCGTCCACCTTGTAGAGGACCATGAACTGGATGTTCACTATGTTCTCGTCCCCGGTAAGCATGGTGGCCTCGTCCAGGCCCCTGGTGCCGCCGCCCACCTCGAACTGCCTCGTCTGGGTGTAGTTCACCTTGATGACGCTCTCGAAGGGCCATGGCCAGTGGTAGTGCAGCCCCTCATCCACCTGGCGGTTGTACTTGCCGAAGAGCTTGATGAGGCCCCGCTCGTAGGGCTCCACCGCGAAGATGCCGGTGGAGAGCCACACGAGGGCCACGATCACCACGAATATCCAGAAGTACTTGAGCGACCCGCCCGAGTCGCCCATCCGCTTGAACAGCTTGCTCAGGCTGCTCGGGCCTTCCGGCCTCTGGCCGTCGTCCCCCCCGTTCCTGGGGGCGGAGGACCGCTTCTGGCGGCTCTTCTGCCACTCTTCCCAATCCATTGGCATAGGCAAAAAACCTTCTTTCACATGCTGGGGGGAGCCCCGCCCGCTATCCCTATCCCAGGGGCCCGGCCCTTGGCGGGGTCCCCAATAAGGAGCCTGAACATATTAGCATAGGCGGGGCCCCTTTGGTAGCTTGGGCGGGTCTCCCTTGGAAGCTTTGGCGGCGGGGCTTTGCCGGCTTGGGCCCGGGGGGCGGCGGAAAGCCCCGCCCAGGGCGCGTCCCAAGGAAAAATTTTCTCTTATGTTTATACTAAGATAAAAGTAAATTTAGAATATTAATGTATAATTATATGTAAAAATATGAATTATTATAAAAATATCACGCAACAGATGGCATGGCCAAATTGGCCCTTGCGCGGGGCGTCCGGGCCCTGCGCCTGGGGCAGGCCCCCCGTGGCGAGGCAAAATTTTCCTCGGACGCAGGCCCATCGCTACGGCACCCAGGCAAGATTGGCTGGCAGGGTGCGGGAGGAAAAGAGACGAAAGCCTCCAAAATAGCGTCCCTTTCGCATCCAGGATAGCTGAGAAAACACCTGCCGTTGGTCTGGTAAGTAACTCAAAAATCCTGGCACCCAACTTGCTAAAGAATCTTTCCACGGGCCATTGGCTCGGAAACGAGTATCTAGCAACCGAGGATTTATTATGCCCATGATCATCAAGAAAGACTGGCTGACAATTGGCGAAGTGTCCGAGCTGACCGGCGTTCCCATTCACACCCTGCGCTATTGGGAGACTGAGTTCAACGGCTATTTCAGCCCGATCCGCACTTCAGGGCGCCAAAGGCGCTACAACGAGGATGCCGTGGGAAAGGTTCAGGAGATCAAAAACCTTCTCAAGGAGGAGAAGTACTCCATTGCCGGTGCTAGGCAAGTGCTTTCCCGCAAAGTGGAACTTGGCGAGGGAATGCTCCCAGCTTTCAATATAAACGAGAGCGAGGAGCACCCGGTCCTGGATGTCCCCCCGGTCACCCCGAACTAATTGGGGCTGGCCTGAGCCGCCAGACCCTGCCTGCCATGCCTTCGATTTTATGCCCGGCCCCCAAATAAGGGAGGCCAGGACCTTAATTACTTTATGGAAGGCTAGCTCAGGGAGGGTTCTGGCGAGGGGGGCCCGGGGCGATTGCGCCCCATTTGGATCCGGAGGCCATTGGGCCCAAGGATCCGGGCCCCCCTGGGGAATTCCAGGAAATCACCAAAGTTTGGACTCCTTTGGACGGCCATGGATGGCTGTCCGAGGTGCCCAAGGCAATGCCGACGCACGCCTGGATCCCACCTGACATCCCAGCAATGGGAGTGCCAGGTTTTCACCAGGGATCCTCCCAAGCCTAAGCCAACATCCGTCCAAGAACCGTCCAAGAACCGCCAAAGAACCGCACATGATCGATTAAGGATCGGGTCAAGCACTGAACAGGTTCCGACAGGGATCCAAAACAGGTGCATGGCCCGACTGAGCACGTAGGCGGATCCAGGCGATTCAGGCGTTTTTTATTGGCAGGCTTGTAGGGAATGGCTTCCTGCATTAGCCCGCAACCGAAACGGAAGATCCCCCTTGGGTGCTTCCGCCCAGGACTATCCTCCACGGAACTTGCCTCCACGGAACTTGCAGCCATGGATCTTACCTCCATGGATCCATCCTCCATTTATTTCCTAACCCCATGGATCCTCCACGAATCCTGCGTCCCTTCCCCCCTTTATCCCCTCCCCCCAATCATAACCCCTGCCCATACCCGATGCGCTCGGATTGCTCCTGCCGAAAAGGTTCATGAATTTGCGCATCTGTACCATCGAACTCTGTAAGAGGCAATAGGAAGGCACTCTGCGATTGTCGCTGCCATCCTGTTGGCAGCGCATTTTGTTGCTCTGATAAGTCACAAGGGCAAACGGAGCCGTGCATACACAACGGCAATGCTAAATCAATGCGTATTGCGTTAGGGTAACAGAAACGAAACTCCCCAAAAAATTATAACTTCTTTGGCATATCTTGTGCTTGTCCTTCACCCAGCCATGCCGGGTCCCCACTTTGGCGGCATGGCTAAGAACCTTGATGCCATGCCGCGGCAACCTTTCACCCGCGGATGGGAAACGGGAACAGATTTAAGTATTCTCAGGGCAAAAAACGCAAAATACTTGTTAGATTCCATTATTTGTGCTAGTCTGAATATGCTAAAGCACATTATCAAGTGTATGTGATGCCACACTGAGCAAAGAAATATGCTGTACGTTTCGTTAATAATATAAATAATTAGTTATATTATTGAATATGATGCATATTTATCTATTATTTACCATATTTTTACCTAAAATAGATTATAAAAAATTTGTAAAATTTAAATTAGCTAACTTTAATAAACAAAAACTAGCATAGCCTAACTAGGTTTAATGTGCCCATTCGCAGATACAAACCTGCACGAAGG